>PDSD01000110.1 GCA_002748325.1 Arachnia propionica
TGCAGACCAGGACGATGAGCTCATGGAGCTGTACCTGGAGGGCGAAGAGGTGCCGGTGCACGTCCTCAAGCGCGCGATCCGCAAGGGCGTGCTCGCCAATGAATTCACCGCCGTGGTCTGTGGCACTTCGTTCAAGAACAAGGGTGTGCAGCCGCTGCTCGACGCGGTAATTGATTACCTGCCGTCTCCGGTTGATGTCCCGGCCATTCGTGGCTTCAAGCCCGGTGACGAAACGGTTGAGATCGAGCGCCGCCCGTCCACCGATGAGCCGCTGGCGATCCTCGCATTCAAGGTTGCGGCCGATCCGCACCTGGGCAAGCTGACGTTCGTGCGGGTTTACTCCGGCGTGATGACCGCAGGCTCGCAGGTTCTCAACTCGACGAAGGGGCGCAAGGAGCGCATCGGCAAGATTTACCAGATGCATGCCAACAAGCGCGAAGAGATTGCCTCTATCGGCGCCGGCATGATCTGCGCCGTGATGGGTCTGAAGGACACCACCACCGGCGAGACGCTGTGTGATCCGCAGAACCCTGTCGTACTTGAATCGATGGAGTTCCCTGCACCGGTGATCGAGCAGGCGATCGAGCCGAAGACCAAGTCGGATCAAGAGAAGCTCTCTGCCGCGATCCAGCGTCTGGCTGAGGAGGACCCGACGTTTTCGCCGGCATGGGGGAGTTGCACCTAGAAATTCTGATTGACCGCATGAAGCGCGAATTCAAGGTGGAGGCCAACATTGGTCGGCCCCAGGTTGCGTACCGGGAGACGCTGCGCCGTCCGGTCGAAAAGGTCGAATACACCCACAAGAAGCAGTCCGGTGGTTCGGGTCAGTATGGCCGCGTGATCATCAACCTGGAACCGGCAGAAGCCGGCGCCGGCTACGAGTTCGTCAACGCAGTCACCGGTGGCCGGATCCCCAAGGAATACATCCCTTCGGTCGATGCCGGCGTGAAGGAGGCAATGCAGTTTGGCGTGCTTGCCGGATACCCGGTTGAGGACGTGAAAGTCACCCTGGTCGACGGTGCCTACCACGACGTGGACTCCTCTGAGCTTGCGTTCAAGATCGCTGGATCGATGGCGTTCAAGGAGGCCGCCCGCAAGGCGTCCCCCGCGCTGCTGGAGCCGATGATGGCGGTGGACGTCACCACCCCCGAGGATTACCTCGGCACTGTG
>PDSD01000022.1 GCA_002748325.1 Arachnia propionica
CTTTACCTGCTCGCGCTCGGGCTAGCGTGGCCAGCCGTCAAGGCGGTGTTCGCGGGCACACCACTCAGCTGGTCAACCACCTGGGTAGCCAACCTGGGCATCAAGCTTTCGTTTAGCATCGACGGCCTAGGCTTGCTGTTCGGCACCCTCGTCTTGGGTATCGGGGCCGCAGTCTTCGTCTACTCCACCCGATATCTTGAGGTCGGTTCGCACTCCAGCTACTACCTGCTCATGACGAGCTTCACCATGGCCATGCTGGCGTTGGTGACGGCAAACGACCTAGTTGTGCTGTTCATCGCGTGGGAGTTCACCAGCCTTGCTTCGTTCATGCTGATCGCCTGGTCTGGCCACTCCGGCGAGGCTGCTGCCATGCGAACCTTGTTCCTTACCTTCGTTGGCGGGGTAATCATGCTGACCGCCGTCGCGGCAATGTGGGCCAGATTCGGCACCACCGATTTGGCCGCGATCTTTGCCAACACGACCTGGCAGCACGATCCACTGTTCACCACGGTGATCGCGGTGCTGATAGCGCTGGCGGCAATGACCAAGTCGGCGCAGTTCCCATTCCATGTCTGGCTGCCGGACGCGATGGCAGCCATCACCCCGATCAGCGCCTACCTGCACGCGGCGGCCGTGGTCAAGGCTGGCATATTCCTGCTGCTTCGTTTCAGCCCACTGTTTGCCACCAACCTGGTGTGGAACTTCCTGCTGATCAGCGTCGGGCTGTTCACCTCCCTGATCGGCGCTTGGTTTGCCTTGCAACAAACCGACATCAAGCGGCTGATGGCCTATTCCACCGTCAGCCAACTCGGGCTGATCGTCGCAACCATCGGTATCGGCACCGAATTTGCCATCATCGCAGCGATCATCCACACCCTCGCGCATGCGCTGTTCAAGTCGGGGCTATTCATGATGGTTGGCGTGATCGACCACGCTACCCACACCCGTGATCTGCGCCGAATGCCGCCGCAGCTGTGGCGCAAGCTGCCTGTCTCATTCGCCGTAGCTGTGGTTGGCGCTATGTCGATGGCGGGGCTGCCGCCGCTGCTCGGTTTCGTCTCGAAAGAGGCCATGCTTGGCGCGATGCAACAGGCACCCGGGCTACCATGGATCGGCTGGCTGACGTTTGGCGTCATGGCACTGGGCGCGGTGCTGACCTTCAGCTACTCGGCAAAGTTCGTCGTCGGGGTGTTCTTCGACGGCTCGGAGGATGACCGCGAAGTCACCAGTTGCGACCCAGTGCTGCTGGGCACCGCTGCCATCCCAATCCTGCTGTCGGTACCGTTCGGCATCGTGGCGGGGATACTTGATCCGTTCGCTACCGTCGTGGGTGCCGCAGCTGGCCTGCAGGAGTACCAACCTCATTTGGCGCTGTGGCATGGCGTAAACCTGGAGCTGGTCACCACCGGACTGGTCGTAGCCGTCGGGCTCGTGGTTTTGTGGCAACGCCGGTTGCTGTTCCGCGCCATCGAACAGCGAACAAGCGACTTCGACGGCGCCAAGGCCATCTCGCTGTTGGCCCAGTTCTTCGCCAAGATCGGCACTGCGCTTGATCGAATCGTCGCCCACGACAATGCCTTCCGGCACATTTTCCCGATCATGGTGAGCTTCGCGGCCATTGGCCTGGGCGGATTGGCAGTACTGACCACCACCGAGCTACCGCCACAGACCCCGGGAATGACCGAGCCCATCGATGTGGTGCTCTTCATCCTGCTCAGCGGCGCAGTACTGGCCGTCGTCGCGTCTCGTTCCCGGTTGGGGGCCGCGGTTTCACTGTCGGCTGTTGGCATTTTGATGACGGTGCAGATCCTGGAGCTTGGCGCCCCCGATGTCGCCATGACCCAGCTGCTGGTGGAATCGCTGGGCATCATCGTCATCATGCTGGTGCTGCAGCGGATGCCAACCACCTTCTCGCCAAGGCGCAAACGCAGCAAGTACCCGTCAATGGTGGTCGCGCTGCTAGCCGGAGCGGCAATGGCTGGCTTGGTTTGGGCGCTAAACGGTAGGCGGGATCGGTCTTGGATCGCCCAGTACTATCTGGGTGCCAGTGAGACGCTGACCGGCGGCACCAACGTCGTAAACACGATTCTGGTGGAATTCCGGGCTTTGGACACCCTGGGGGAGTTGTCGGTGCTGGGGATGGCCGGTATCGCCATGATTGCACTGCTGTCCACCGTTCGCGACCAGTACCTGGATCCCGCTAATGCGAGCGTGCAATACATCGAGAAGAACAAGCCGCAGGTGAACCCGAATACCGCCAGCAGCGCCAATCGCGCCTTGTACGTGTCCTGGCCCAACGTGGTTGCCTTGCAGTTGATGCTGCGGGTCACGGTGCCCCTGCTGACGCTGGTCTCCGCGGTGTTGTTCTTCCGCGGCCACAACGAACCAGGCGGCGGCTTCAACGCGGCCTTGGTGATGAGCGCCATCATCGGATTGTCCTACTTGTCGACCTCAAAGGATCGCGCGATCGGTCCGCCCAAGCTGCCAGTACAGCTGATCGGCGGCGGTATTTTGGTCGCCTTGGCGAGCGGCTTTGCCGGGATCTTCGCCTCCGGGACTTTCCTGAAACCAATTCACCTGAAAGTTCTTGGGGTTCACCTTTCGTCATCCTTGATCTTTGATGCCGGCGTATACGCGGCCGTGGTGGGGCTCATCATGGTTTCGGTTAACCTGCTGGGCACCAGCGATGCGCTGGGCACAGTGCAGGAAAGCACCCGTACCCGCGTCGACGAGACCTTGCTGGGCGACCTACCAGGCCCAATCGATACCGTCCGCGGCGATGCGGAGCCCGGCCGGGTCGCGGTGGGCACTAGCTATGTTTCTGCCGGGACACCCCCTAAAGAGGTCGGACGATGATCATTATCGGTACCATCTTCGTGCTTACCACGGCGGGGGTATATCTCGTGCAGCAGCGCAGCATGGTCCGCGCCATCTTCGGCGTTGGCTTGTTGAGCCATGCGGTGAACCTGGTGCTGTTGAGCGCCGGGGTTCCAGCTTGGCGCGGCGAACCGATCGTCGACAGCGGCGACATGGCAACGGCTGCCGACCCGCTGCCGCAGGCCTTCGTACTAACCGCAATCGTAATTTCGCTCGCGGTAACCATCCTGATGCTGGCTTTCGCGGTGCTAGGCCACAACGATGACATGGACAAGCACCCAGAGGTGGGGGAGTCGCACCTGACATGACGCATTCGCTGCTGCCACTGTTCATCGCGGTGCCACTGTTGGCAACCGGGGTGCTGGTTGTCGTGCGCAACCGGTGGCTGCAACGCGCCCTGCTAATCGCGGTACCAGCCTTATCTGCGCTAGGGGGCGCAGCGCTATTGGCCTTCCACCAAAGCACACCGGTGTTGGCCCACTCGATCGGCGACTTCCTACCGGGCGTAGCAATCGTCTTCGTCACCGACTCGTTGTCTGCGCTCATGCTGCTGGTACTGGGCTTTATCACGACGATCGCTAGCAGCTTCCTGCTTGCCACCGGAGAAGCCGACTATCGCTTCGTGCCGCCACTGATCCTGATGCTACTTACCGGGGTGAACGGGGCGCTGATCACCGGCGACCTGTTCAACATCTTCGTTTTCGTCGAAGTAATGCTCTTACCCTCGTACGCGCTGGTGGCCGTCACCGGCACTTGGCGTCGGCTAGGCGTGGGCAGGATGTTCGTCCTGGTCAACCTGTTAGCCAGCACGCTGCTGCTAGTCGGGGTCGGCCTGCTGTATGGCTCAACGTCGACGGTGAGCCTGGCGCTGCTAGCAGATGTGGCCAGGTCAAATCCGCAGGCCTCGCTAGCTGGCGGCATCGTCGTATTCGCCATGCTGGTCAAAGCCGGTGTGGTGCCGGTGCACGGCTGGCTGCCCCGGTCCTATCCGGCCACCTCGGCCGGGATCATGGCCCTGTTTTCCGGCATTCACACCAAAGTCGGGCTGTACGTGGTGTTCCGTGTCTACTCGGTGATGTACGACCTCGACACCGGCTGGATGCCAGTATTGGCTGCCGTCGTGGTGATCACCATCATCGTTGGTTCGCTAAGCACGTTTGGCGAGCGGCGAATCCGGGGGGCGTTGGCCTTCCAGATGGTCGCTGGCGTCGGCCAGATTCTCATCGGGGTCCTGGTGTTTACACAGGCATCACTGGCGGCTGGCTTGTTCTACCTGGTGCACCACATCATCACGATGGGTGGGCTGGTGTTGGCGGCTGGCGCCATCGAGTACACCTACGGTTCCGGCCGATTCGACCGATTGCACGGCTTGATGCGTCGTGAGCCGTTGCTGGCCACGTTGATGGCGCTAGGTTTCTTTTCGCTGGTGGGCTTGCCGCCGACATCTGGGCTGTGGGGCAAGGTGGGCCTACTAGCTGCCGCCGCCGATGCCCCGGTCTGGTTAGCGATTCTGCTGATCGCCTCGGTGGCATTCGCGTCGATCGTGTCCTTGATGGCCCTGCAGCGAGTGTGGGTGCAGCTTTTCTGGGGCCGCCCAATGCGCGAATACCTGCCGGACGATCCGACGACTGCCCGCGGCTCGCTGACGCCCCTAGCCGACGAAACTAAAACGACCCGCGCCACCGTCTGGCAAGCAACCCTGCTGATCAGCTTGTCCATCGCCATGTTCCTGGGGGTTGGCTACATCTGGCCGTTGTTCAACCAGGCGGCGCAGGGGCTGCTCGACGTCACTGACTACGTGAAGGCGGTGCTGCACCGATGAGAGTTTGGCACTCGATCCGCTACCTCGGCTATCTGAACAAAGAGATCCTTGCCGGTAGCTTGTTGGTAGCGCGGGCTGCGTTGAGTCGCCGTCGCATAGACTCGCCGGCGATCGTGGCGTTCCCGCTTCGCTGCAATAGCGACATTGAAGTCACCTTGTTGGCTTCCAGCATCACGCTGACGCCCGGCACGTTGGTGCTCGGGCTCGCCGCCGCCAGCCCAGCTGAGCCGCCCACGATGTACATTCATAGCCTCTTCGACAACGATCGCAGCCGTGTCGTTGCCGGACTGCGAGACATGGAATCTCGACTGCTGCTCGCCTTGCGGGGGTCTGCCTCATGATTGTTTTTGCCACTTGGGCGGTGACCGGCATCCTCGCCGTCACCGTGGCGCTCGGACTGTTTCGGGTGATGACCGCAAAGGACGCCGCCACCCGGGCCGTTATCGGTGACTTAGTGTTCTTCTGCTGCGTCGCCATCCTCATGACCCAGGGCGTGCTGCAGGGCTCCGTAGTTTGGATCGACCTGGCTGCCATTGGCGCAATCCTCGGTGTCGTCGCCACCATCGCGCTCTCGCGCATCCTGACTAGGGGGAGGCGCTGATGCAACTAGCAATTGAGATCTTCGTGCTGCTGACCTACCTGATTGGCAGCCTCGCCATCCTCATCACCGCGATTGCATTCTTTAGGGTACGCGATGCGGTAAGCCGGATCAACGCCGCCGGGCCAGCCACGGCGTTGGGCGTGCCACTGCTGACAATCGGTTCGGTCACGGTGTGGCTGAGCCGCAACGGTTTTAACCTGATGGTGCTACTTGAGGGCATCGTCGTAGTCGGTGCCTTCCTGATCGTGTCTACCATCGGCTCCAACGTGCTCGCCCGGGCCGCCTATCTGTCTGGCGCGCCGCTCGCCGAGGACACCGAGCCAAACGATTTGGCCGGATCCGCCAGTGATGAACTGAGCTAATCGGCTTGCCCGGTTGTTGCTAGCATCAGCACAGCTGGGAAAGGAGCCTCACCGATGCGACTAGAGACCCTTGCCGTGCACGCCGGACAGGAACTACTGGATCCCGCCACCAACGCCCGGGCAGTGCCCATGTATCAGACAGTGGCCTTCGGCTTCGATGATTCACAGCACGCCGCCGATCTGTTTTCACTCAAGCAAAGCGGCAACATCTATAGCCGGATCTCAAATCCCACCACAGCTGTCTTCGAGCGCCGGATGGCTGCGCTGGAGGGTGGGGTAGCGGCACTGGCTACCGCTTCCGGCGCGGCGGCGGTCACCTATGCGGTGCTGACGCTGGCGCGCAGCGGCGACAACATCGTCGCGGTATCGACGTTGTATGGCGGCACATTCGCACTGTTTGCCCACACACTCGCCGATTTTGGTGTGACCTGCCGCTTCGTCGACCCCGACCATCCCGAGCAGCTCGCCAAGCACGTTGACGTCAATACCCGACTCGTGTTCGCCGAAACAATCGCAAACCCGGCGTTGAACGTGGTCGATCTCAATGCCTGGGCCACCGCAGCCCACTGTCTTGGGCTCGCGTTCATCGTGGACAACACTGTGGCCACCCCCATGCTATGCCGCCCAATAGAGCATGGGGCCGACGTGGTGGTGCATTCGGCTACGAAGTACATCGGCGGCCACGGCACCACTCTGGGCGGCGTCATCATCGACTCCGGGAAGTTCGATTGGCATGGCAACGCCGAACGCTATCCGGTGCTGTGCGGCCCCGACCCGGCCTATCACGACGTGGTGTGGTTCGAGGCTGCCCCCGACGCGGCCTACCTCACCCGGGCCCGCACCGTGCTGCTGCGCAACACCGGCGCCACCCTGGCCCCCATGAGCGCCTGGCTGCTGCTGCAGGGCCTGGAGACGCTACACCTGCGCATGGAGCGCCACTGTGCCAACGCGCTAGGAGTGGCTACGATGCTGGCCGCGCATCCGGCGGTCAGCTGGGTGAACTACCCGGGGCTGCCCGACAACGACTACCACGAGGTCGCCGGCAGCGTCCTGGGCGGCAACCACTACGGGGGCCTGGTCTCGTTCGGGCTCAAAGCTGGTCGGGCCGCTGGCGCAAGCTTCGTGGAATCGCTACAGCTGTTCAGTCATCTGGCCAACATCGGCGATGCCAAATCGCTCGTCATTCACAATGCTTCCACCACGCACTCGCAGCTATCGGCCGACGAATTGGAGCGGGCCGGAGTTCCGGGCGAGATGGTGCGGCTCAGCATCGGCATCGAACACCTCACCGACCTCCTGGCCGATCTGCAGCAGGCATTGGCCCAGCTACCCACCACCGAGGCTGCCCATGACGCCACCTCGGTTTAAGCCCACCGACGCCCGCACCGTCCGGCTGTTTGCCGACGACGCCCCGTTGTCGCTGGCCGGGGGAGAGACGATCGCCCCGGTCGATGTCCACTTCGAGACCTACGGGAGGTTGAACCAGGACCGCTCCAACGCGATCTTCATCTGCCACGCCCTGACCGGCGACGCCCACGCCGCAGGTTGGCGCGATGGCGATCAACACCCCGGCTGGTGGGACACGATGATCGGCCCAGGTAAACCCGTCGACACCGATGTGTGGTTCGTCGTTTGCCCAAACCTGCTAGGCGGCTGCCAAGGCACCACCGGCCCCGCCAGCATCAACCCTGACACCGGGGAGGCCTACGGCGTGGACTTCCCGCTGCTGTCGATGGCCGACTTCGTCACCGTCCATCGAGCACTCGCTCAGCACCTAGGGATCGACTGTTGGGCAGCCATCATGGGCGGTTCCCTGGGCGGCATGCAGGTGCTGGAATGGATGCTGCGCTATCCCGACGACGCCCGCAACGCCATCGTGATCGCCGCCTCGTCGCGACTGACCGCGCAGAACATTGCATTTTCCGCAGTCGGGCGGCAGGCAATCATGCGCGACCCCGACTTCAACGGCGGCAACTTCCATGCCGCTGATACCTCACCTAGGCGCGGCCTGTCCGTGGCCAGGATGCTGGCCCACATCACCTACCTGTCCGAGACGGCGTTCGCCGAAAAGTTCGACCGCAACCGCGAACAAGACTCACTTATCCCAAGTTTTGGGGTGGACTTCGCGGTCGAAAGTTACCTGGAATACCAGGGGGAAAAGTTCCTAGACCGTTTCGATGCGCTGTCGTATCTCTACCTGTCGCGGGTGATGGACCATTTCGATCCGTTCGCCGATCCCACTGCCTTGCACCGGCTGGCCGAGCGACTGGTTCGATTCCTGGTGATCAGCTTCGACAGCGACTGGCGCTACTCCACGCAGCACAGCCGTCGCATCGTGCGTCGACTAGAAGCGGCAAAGGTGCCGGTGTCCTTTCGCGAAGTACACTCGACGCACGGCCACGATTCGTTTTTGTTGGCCATCGAGGAGTACCTGACCACCGTGGCGGCCTTCCTGGACCGGGCGGCGGGGGAGTTGACATGAAGCCACACGATGAGCTGCAACTGATCGCGGCCCAGATCCCGGCTGGGGTGAGCGTCCTTGATGTAGGCTGCGGCGACGGCCAACTGCTGCAGCAGCTGTCACGACAGGGCTGTCGGGGCACCGGCGTGGAAATCGAGCTGGCGGCCTTTCAAGCGGCACTGCGGGCAGGAGTCTCGGTACTTGCGCTGGATGTCGACACCCAGCTCAGTGATTTTGACACCAACTCCTACGAATACGCGGTGCTGTCGCGAACGCTGCAAAGCGTCAAGCACCCCAAGCAGGTGTTAGCCGAACTGGCCCGGATCGCGCGTTACCTAGTGGTGTCCACCCCCAACTTCGCTTACTGGCGCAATCGGGCCCACCTACTGGCAGGCCGGATGCCCATGTCGAAGGACCTGCCCTTCGCCTGGTACGAGACGCCGAACCTGCACTATTCGTCGCTGACCGAGTTGGAACCGCTGTTCGCCGCGCTGGAGTTGGAACCGGTTCGCCGCATTCCGCTGAACTCGCGGCGGCGACCCAACCGCCTAGTGCGCTTCCTGCCGAACTTGTTGGCCAGCTCAGCGGTGTACGTGCTGCGCACCCCTAATGCGGATAGGGCACGCCATGCTGACTAGTGACCAGTTGCAGACTGTCCGGCAGTCCCTCTACTTCGCTACGCGGCTGAAGTATGCGCTGCTGTCGCTGGGCAGCGGGCTGTTGTTGGGGCTCGGCTTTGCTCCGCTGGGCTGGTGGCCAGCCACGATTCTCGGCATCGCGTTGTTCATCCGGGCCCTCAACACTGTCTTTTGGCGACGTGCCGCCTGGCGCGGCTATCTCGCCGGTGTGGGACTCAACCTAGTGACGCTCAGCTGGGTAGGGGTGCTGGGCAGTTTTGTCGCCGTTGGGCTCATTGCGGTGATGTCACTGTGGTTTGCGGCTTTCGGGATTCTGGTCTCGCTGCTGCGCCAGGTGCGAGCCTGGCCGTTGCTGATTCCGGCCGGGTGGGTGAGTCTCGAATTTGCGATGAGTCACGTGCCGTTTGGTGGTTTCCCCTGGAACCGCCTGGCCTACACCGCCGTCGATCAGCCGTTGTCTGGCTGGTTCTCGCTGATCGGCGCGACCGGTGTTAGCTTCCTGGTTGCGCTGTGCGGTTCCCTACTGTTGCTAGTGATCGAGCGACGCTATAGCCGCCGCCGGTGGGCTTACGGCGGCGTGCTGGCGGTGCTGCTATTAGGCTCCGGGGCGCTGCATTGGCTGCCCGCCGAGCCTGCTGGGGAGATGCTGAGCGTCGGTTTCATCCAGGGAGGGGTCAATCGGGCGGAGAAGGGCACCGCCACCTATGCCCGTTCGGTCACCGGCAATGCGCTGAGCGAAACTGTTTTTTTGCTGGCGCATGCTCGCACCTCCGGCGCGCCCGACTTGGATTTCGTGGTGTGGCCCGAAAACGCCACCGACACCGATCCCAACACTGATCCCCGCGCTCATGGGGTCGTTGCAGCGGCCGTTCGCATCACCCAAGTACCCATTCTGGTGGGTGCTGTAACCGAGGGACCGCTGCCGGACACTAGGCAGACCACCGGGATTTGGTGGGATCCCGTCACTGGCCCAGGCGACGTTTACCACAAGCGCAACCTGGTGCCCTTTGGTGAGTGGATTCCGTTCCGCGACTTCTTGTTGCCGAGGTTCCCGATCCTGCGGCAGATCGGGCGGCAATCGATCCCGGGGGAGGGGCCTGGGGTGATGGCGGCACCGCTCGAGGGCCTGCCCGACCTGAAACTGGGCAACGTGATTTGTTTCGAGTTGGCCTGGGACGAAACCGTCTACGACACGGTTCGCTACGGCGGCCAGGTGTTGGTGTCCCAAAGCAATACCAACACCTACATCGGCACCGGCGAATCGCCGCAGCAGCTCGTGATGAACCGGGTGCGCGCCATGGAGCTGGGCAGAGAATTTGTCGCCGTCACATTGAACGGCCGCTCGGGACTAATCGATACGCATGGTCGGGTAATGCAGCCAACGCAGGAGTTCACCGCCGCCAGCCGGATAGTGCAAGTGGGCCTTCGCAGCAACGTCAACTTGCCGGTGCTGATGGGGCCCTGGCCTAGCTATGTCGCCACCCTGGTCTGGGTGGTGGCCCTCGTTTGGTTAGCTTTGCGGCGCTGGGCAGCCGCTAGGCTGTGGGCATTAGTGCGGAGAGGCAGGTCAGCTAATGAGCCTGGATAGGATCTTGGTCATTGTTCCCACCTACAACGAGGCGGAGAACATTGAGTCGATCGTCGCTCGGATTCGAGACAGCGTGCCTACCGCGCACGTGCTGATCGCAGATGATAACTCACCAGACGGCACCGGCGACCTGGCTGACGCCATCGCCGCCGACGACGACTGCGTCCACGTCTTGCACCGTCCCGGCAAACAGGGCCTGGGCGCCGCCTATCTCGCCGGGTTCGACTGGGGCTTGGCACGCAACTACGACGTGTTAGTAGAACACGACGCCGACGGCTCGCACCTACCCGAACAATTGCCGCGGCTGCTGAGCGCACTGGCTGAGGCCGACATGGTCAAAGGCTCCCGCTGGATTCCCGGCGGCAAGGTGGTGAACTGGCCTAAGTCTCGTCAGCTGCTATCACGTGGCGGCAGCTTGTGGGTGCAGTTCTGGTTGGGCATCCCGGTCCGCGACTCAACCGGCGGGCTGAACGCATTTCGGGCATCGACGCTGCGCGCGATCGACCTGGCCTCGGTGGACTCGGCCGGTTATGTTTTTCAAATCGACCTTACTTGGCGCACGTTGCAGCGCGGGCTGCGGGTTCGGGAGGTGCCAATCACTTTCGTAGAACGCGAACACGGCGCATCCAAGATGAATCGTGGCATCGTGGTCGAGGCACTGCTACAAACTGCCCGCTGGGGCATTCGTCATCGGTTGGGCCAGGTTCGTGACCTGATCCGGAAGCTAGTCGGCAAGCCGCGCCGCGCTGCCGATTAGTCCTCGGTTTCCCGCAGCTTCGCCAGTTGCTCTTCCAGGATCTCTTCTAGTTCGGGGATGGAGCGTCGCTCGCGCAGCATATCCCAGTGGGTGCGCACCGGTTTGGCCGGCTTTTCCTCACCTACGACGCCGTCCGAACGAACCGAGATTGCGCCGCACCATTTGCATTCCCATTGGGTAGGCAGTTCAGCTTCCTGGGAGAAGACCACCTCAAAGCGATGGCCATTGGGGCATTCGAACCCGATACTGCGTCGATCGGCGAATTCGATACCTTGCTCGTCTTCTAGACTCTTGGATCCCAGACCAGATCCGCGTAACCCCTGACTACCCATGGCCGCCCCCTCACCTAAAGCGTTCACATGTGCTAACGATTGAAACCCGGTTTAGGTTCCTTGTCGAGTAGACCACATCCCACGTGACTGCAGTACGTCTCGCAACAAATCGGGCCGGTCTGTGAATATTCCATCGACCCCCCAATCAATAAGTTCATGCATCACTTCCGGGTTGTCGATGGTCCACACGTGGATCTTGCGATTCGCTCGATGAACGGTCTTCACAATTTGTGGGGTGACCAACCGGATCGGGATGCCGCCGACGGTCGCGGTCATCGGCACCTGGAAAACATCTCCTCGGGCCCTAGTGATGGGCACACAACAAGTTGGCAGTACCGCAACGCCCCTAGTCGACACTGCCGTCGCTACTTCTGGCAGCAGCTTGCGAAAGCGTCTGATCCGTGCGGTGGCGAAAGATCCCACACAGACTCGATGTTGGGCGCCGTGCCGCTTGATTTCGGCGGCGAACGGAGCGACCACATCGTCGGCCTTCAGATCTACATTGAAATTGGCTGTCGGGAATGCTTCAAGCAATTCGGCGAACGTCGCGATTGATTCCCGGCCGCCCACGCGTAGCCGCTTGATCTCGGCCAGCGTCAGATCGGCGAGTTTGCCAGGAGTTTCCGTCATTCGCCACAACACGGTGTCGTGAAACGCAACCACGTGGCCGTCTTTGGTGGCGTGGACGTCGGTTTCGAGATAGCGATAGCCGAGCTTTACCGCGTTTTCAAAAGCAGTGATGGTGTTCTCAATACCAAGGTTTGCAGGCAACCGTGCACCACCGCGGTGCGCCAACGCGATGAACCGCGGCTCAAGAAAGCGACTAGCTGTCGGCATACGGGTAATTATGCTCCTTTCACAGACCAATCACCGAATGGCGCGCATAACTTGTACGTGCAAAACTGGCGCAATGCACAACGTCTTATCGATTCAGTCTGCCGTGGCCTACGGACACGCTGGTAACAGCGCTGCCGTCTTCCCGATGCAACGGGCCGGGGTGAACGTCTGGCCGGTGTACACGGTTAACTTTTCCAACCACACCGGCTACGGCGCGTGGCGGGGCCCAATGATCTCGGCGCAGGATGTCGGCGAGGTGGTGCAGGGAATCGACGACTTGGGCATGCTGGCAACCGCTGACGCGGTGCTCACCGGCTACTTGGGCTCGGCCGAGGTAGGCAACGCGATCTTGGCGGCCGCCAAGACAGTGAAGACCCGAAACCCGGCAGCACTGTTCTGCGCGGATCCGGTGATGGGCGACGTGGATCGCGGCTTCTATGCCCGACCGGGAATCCCGGAGTTCATGCGCGATGAGCTAGTCGGCAAGGCAGACATCATGACTCCCAATTTGTTCGAGCTGGAGTTCCTGACCGGTCGGGCTACGACCAGCCTGGCCGACGTGCAGGCCAGCGTGGCCGAGCTGCGCGCAGCCGGGCCCAAGACGGTGCTGGTGACATCGGTGGTGGCCAGCGACGTGCCGCAAGACAAGATGTGGATGCTGGCAGTCGACGATGACGGCAGTTGGCTGGTGGAGACCAAGAGCTTGCCCTAGTAGAGGCGCAGGAACACATCGTCTCGCCTGGCTACCGGTTCGAGGCAAGCAAGGTTTCCTAGTCGACGTCGCCCCAAGAAACCTCGATCTTGGCACCGAGACGGTTGAGCCGCTGCGGCAGGTCTTCATAGCCCCGGTTGATGACGTAGACGTCGCGCAGCGTGGTGGTGCCGCGGGCAGCGAGCGCGCCGATCAGCAAGCAGACCGCTGGGCGCAGCGCCGGGGGAGTGGTGATGATGTTGGCCCGCAGATTCGTCGGCCCGATGATCATCACCCGATGCGCGTCCATGATGGCGACGTTGGCACCTAGCTCTTCGAGCTTTTTGAGATGGATCGCCCGGTTGTCGTAGACCCAGTCGTAGATAACCGAACGGCCAGTCGCCGTGGCACCAATAACGGCGAAAAACGGCAGGTTGTCGATATTGAGTCCCGGGAACGGCATGGGATGAATCTTGTCTAGCGGGGCTCGCAACTCGCTGGGCAGCACGGTCACGTCGACCAGCCTGGTCCGACCGTTGTGGCTGACGTATTCGGGGGAGAGTTCCATGCGCTGTCCCATTTCTTCCAGCACGGCAAACTCCACTTCAAGGAACTCAATAGGGCAGCGGCGCACTGTCATCTCGGAATCGGTCACGATTCCGGCGGTCAGCAAGCTCATCGCCTCGATGGGGTCCTCGGAAATCTCATATTCGACGTCGGCTTCGATATCCGCCAAACCTTGGATGCGCAACGTGGTGGTGCCGATGCCGTCGATCTTGACGCCAAGCTTCTCCAGGAAGAAGCACAAATCCTGCACCATGTAGTTGCCTGAAGCATTGCGCAGCACCGTAAGGCCGGGAGTCCTGGCGGCCGCCATGATGGCGTTCTCAGTGACCGTGTCACCGCGTTCGACGAGCGTAATGTTTCGCTGGGTAGCCGCCACCGGCTGGACATTTGCCTGATAGCGCTCTTCGTGAGCCGTTACCGACAGGCCGAGCTTGCGCAGCGCCGACAGGTGCGGCTGCACCGTGCGGGCACCGAGGTCGCAGCCGCCAGCGTAAGGCAGGTTGAAGCTGTCGAACTCGTGCATCAGCGGCCCCAGGAACATCAGGATGCTCCGGGTGCGCCTCGCTGCCCGCTGATCTATGTCTTGTGGGCGCAGCTGACCACCGCGACGCAACTGAATATCCTTGCCGTCTCGAGTCCAGGTCAGCTCCATCCCGATGGACTCCAAAACCTCCAGGATCCGGTCGACCTCTTCAATCCGCGCGATACCGCGCAACACGGTGGTACCGCGGTTGAGCAGGCTGGCGCACAGCAATGCCACAGCTGCGTTTTTAGAGCTACGAACATCTATCTCACCGCTGAGCTTAGTGGGCCCCGTAATGAGGTAGTTCATTTTGCTGTTGGAGATACTGCGCAGCTCCGGCAGATCTAGCACTTCAGCGATTCGCGAAATCAGTTGCACCGACAGGTTTTGGTTACCTTGTTCGATGCGTTCCACCGTTGTAGCGGCGGCCCCAACAGCCGTAGCCAGCTGCAATTGGCTGAGGCCTGCCGCGCCTCGAGCGTCGCGAATGATGGAGCCGATGTCACTGCCGGTCAAGATCATTTCGTCAGTCTATCCCGACACTTGCTAAGCATTCTCACGAGGCCGGTGGACACACTACGATGGGATGCATGAGCCATGACTTTGACGTTCTTGTTCTCGGAGCCGGACCTGGCGGTTATGTCGCAGCGATCCGGGCCGCCCAGTTGGGTCTTCGGACCGCGATAGTGGAAAAGGAATACTGGGGCGGGGTTTGCCTAAACGTCGGCTGTATCCCAACCAAGTCGCTGCTACGAAACGCGGAACTGGTCTCGCTGCTACGCAACGAAGCTGCGGACTTTGGCATCAGCGGGGAGTTCAGCTACGACTACGCCAAGGCGCACAGTCGCAGCCGCGCAGTTTCCGAGCGGATGACCAAGGGCATCCACTTCTTGATGAAGAAGAACAAGATCACGCAGCTGCACGGCTGGGGGACCTTCGTCGACGCCAATACCGTGCAGGTCGATAACAACGGTGCTGTCACCACGCACACCTTCGCCTCGGCGATCATTGCCGCTGGGGCGACCACCAAGATGCTGCCCGGCACTAGCGTTAGCCAGAATGTCGTCACCTACAAGGAGCAGATCCTGGCCGATCAGGTGCCAGGTTCCATAATCATCGGCGGTTCTGGCGCGATCGGCACCGAGTTCGCCTACGTGCTTCGTAGCTACGGTGCAGATGTGACCATTGTGGAGTACCTGGATCGAATCGTCCCGACCGAGGATCCGGAGATCTCGGCCGAGCTGGCGAAGGCCTACAAAAAGCTGGGCATCAAGCTCATGACCGCCACCAAGGTCGAAGAAATTGTCGACACCGGCGCTGGGGTTCGGGTCACGATTAGCCCGGCTAGCGGGGGAGAGCAGCAACTGCTCGAGGCCGACCGGTTCTTGTCGGCGGTCGGCTTTGCACCTCGCGTCGAGGGCTACGGCCTGGAACGGCTGGGAGTCGCGCTCAGCGAGCGCGGCGCGATCGCGATTGACGAGCATATGCGCACCAATGTTGGGCATATTTATGCCATCGGTGACTGCACCGGCAAGTTGATGCTGGCGCACACCGCTGAGGCCCAAGGCATTGTCGCTGCGGAAACGATAGCTGGCGTCGAAACCCGGGAAATCAACTACGACATGATTCCGCGAGCGACCTATTCGCAGCCACAGATCGCGTCGTTCGGCTACACCGAACAGCAGGCCAAGGATCACGGTTTCGATCCGGTGGTCGCCAAGTTCCCGTTCGCCGCCAACGGCAAAGCCTGGGGCCTGGGCCATGCGACTGGCTTCGTCAAGATCGTTGCTGACCGGCGTTACAACGAGATTCTTGGCGCGCATATGATCGGCCCGGATGTCACCGAGTTGTTGCCGGAGCTGACGTTGGCGCAGGCGTTCGATCTGACCGCTGAAGAGGTCGGAGCAAATATCCATGCGCATCCGACGTTGTCGGAAGCGATGTTGGAGGCGGCCCACGGCATCGCCGGCCACATGATCAACTACTAGCGCCACGCGTTGTTAGTTGTCCGATAATCAGCATTATGTCACTTTATGGTTTGTTGCGCTGCCCTATCGCAGCGCCACACACTTGTGCCGTTGTAGTTAACCGCAGCCCTCTTGGTAAGAAATCATGACCGATCCCTTATTCGATTCCCAGCCGCAGCCGCCAGCACCCATGCCAAATTATGGGCAGGTTGGCCACAGTTATGCCCAGCAACCCAGCTATGGCCAGCAACCACAGCCGAGCTACTACGGCTCCCAGCCCAGCTACGGCTGGCAGGACAGTTTTGCCCAGCCACATAATCTCGGCCAGCCGTATCCGGGCTATGGCCAACAGCCGGGCTACTACCAACCAAACCCCGGACAGTTCCAGCCCGGTTACGGCCAACTCCAACCCGCCGGCTATGCCCAGCGACCCGTGTATGGCCAATACACCATGCCCGGCAGCAATTTAGCGTTGAACTACTGGCTCAGCGCCCTGTTCGGCTGGCTACCAGCCTTGATCTTTTACCTGGTCGACAAGGACAAGGCACCGCTACTTGACTACCACATCAAGGAAAACTTGAACTTCCAACTAACCCGGCTGCTAGTGATCATGGTCACGTATATCTTGGGAATAGTTACCTTGGTGCTGCTGTTGGCGGTCTTCGTGGTCGTTATCGGCGCGTTCGTGATAGCGGTTATCGCCGCAATCAACGGGCCACGGGAATTTGCCGCCGGCCGCCCTTACCGCATTCCGCTGACAATCCGCTTCATCAAATAGCCAGCCCCCCCCCAATTACCTGGAGCGTGGCACCCCAATATGCTCAGGCCAAACCCGCTATCATTGAGTGCGTAACCTACTTGTGTTGAGTAGTGCACAACTTGGAAGGAAAACAATGACTGATCCGCAATTCTCCGGTCAGGCCCCCCAACCGAATCCTGGCCAGCAGGCCCCCGGCTATGGTCAGCCGCAGCCCGGCTACGGTCAGCCGCAACCTGGCTATGGTCAGCCGCAGCCCGGCTACGGCCAGCCAGCTGCCCCCGGCAACAACCTGACCCTGAACTACTGGCTCAGCGCCTTCTTCGCCTGGATTCCCGCTCTCATCTTCTACTTCGTCGAAAGGGGCAAGTCCCCGCTGCTGGACGATCACCTGAAAGAGGTGCTGAACTTCCAGATCGTGCGTACCGTGGTCGTGTTGATCGTGCAGTTCTTGCCGTTCGCCTTCATGGTCATCCCGGATCCGAACTTGCTCGCGATAATCGGGCTGATCTTCACGTTGGCTTGGTGGGCCGTGGTTATCGGCGCCCTCATCATCTCCATCATCGCGGCTGTTAAGGGCCCGAAGGAGTTTGAGGCTGGTCGCGCTTACCGCATCCCGCTGAACATTCGCCTCATCAAGTAACTTCTACCGCCGCGCCTGCGCTCCCTAATGGTTTGGCTCGTTGCGGTTCTGATCGGCTTTGCCATCGGTGCTGTAATGGGTTGCCTCGGGGGCGGGGGCGCGGTGCTTGCTGTTCCCGTACTGGTTTATCTCCTCGGCCAAGAACCCGCCGTAGCGGCAACAGGATCACTGCTGATCGTCACAGGAACGGCGGTTTCCGGCGTCGCCAGCCATTATCGCCACGTCAACTGGCGGGTTGGCCTCAGTTTTGCTGGCATCGGAATCGCCGGTTCCATCGTCGGCTCGTTGCTTTCACCCCGGGTCTCCCCCACTGTCATGATGGTCAGCTTCGCGGCATTATTGCTGGTTGTTGCGGCCCTGATGATGGTTCGGCCCAGCCAAGATGATTCACCCGCCGAGATGACGACTTCTCCCCCGCCATTGCGCGTAGGGCTGGCGGCGGTTGCTGTTGGGCTGCTCACCGGATTCTTCGGCGTTGGCGGCGGGTTCGCGATCGTCCCCGCGTTAACCCTGCTGCTAGGCATGCCAATGGCGGCTGCCATAGCGACATCGATCCTAGTCATTGGCAGCAACGCGCTGGTAGGGCTCGCCGTACGCGCAGCCGATCAAGGCCTCAACGTCGACTGGCCGGTAATCGGGTTGTTTACTGCCTTCGCGTTGATCGGCAGTTTCTTCGGCGCCAAGCTGTCTCACCGGCTGCCTGCCAGTGCGCTGCAACGCGGGTTTGCGCTGCTGCTTGTCATCTTGGCGTTGGTGATACTCCTAGTGCGCTACTGACGCGGCCCAAATATCGCCTGGCCGATCCGAACGCAGGTAGCGCCGTGGGCAATGGCCAGCCGGTAGTCGCCGGACATGCCCATCGATAGTCGTTGCCAGCCGCCACCATCGAGGTCTTGCAGCTGTCGCTGCAGCTGCTGCATAACGCGAAAACAGCCGCTTACCCGCTCGCTGCTCTCACTTCGTACCGCGAGCGTCATCAAACCGGTCACCCGCAGCGCATCGAAAGCGCGCAATTCAACTGCGACGCTAGGCACCGCTTCGGGTGCAAAACCGTGCTTCTGCGGTTCACCCGAGGAGTTGACCTGCACCAACACCTCAAGTTGCCGCCCCTGCGCTTGCAATCTGCGATCTAGCGCGGCCGCCAGCTGCAGCGAATCCAGTGCCTGGAACTCGGTTGCTAGCTCGGCGACTATTTTCGCCTTGTTGGATTGAAGGTGCCCGATGAACACCCACTGCGGAGCCGGGGCACACTCTCGATGTTTGGCGGCAAGTTCGACCGCCCGGTTTTCACCGAACCTCTGCCAGCCAGCAGCATGCATCGCAGCCACCACCTGGGCGGGCTGTCCCTTGCTGACCGGCAACAGCTCGGTCGATCCGATCATTCGGCCAGCAACTCGTTCCGCGTCGCGGATCAGCTCAAGCTGCTTGGCAGCGGCCGCAACACAGCCAGTAGCCAAGATCAGCTGGCGAAGAAGTCGAGCCGGCCGAACTTCTCGGCAAGCAGGTAGTAAACGACCGCGCGGCTCTTATTGCGAGTCGATTTCAGCCGCTGACCGACCTCAGCGATCGCCGCGTCGAGTTCTTCGTCGCTCTTAGTGAGCCCAAGTGACTTGCGCAAAAAGTTCTTGCGCACCCGCTCCAGCTCTTTAGCGTCGCCGAACGCAACCGTGGCCGAATCAGACTTGGACAGCACGAGCCGGTAGCGCTTCAGCAGCGCCGCTACGACAGCCGGATCGGCCGATGGCGCATATTCCTTGATTTGGGCGGCGTGGTCCATGATTCCTCCTAAAGGATCTACTGCTGGGAAGCCTACCCGTAGACCGAAAAACAAGCCGGGTTACCGCTCGTGAGTCGCGACTTCGACGGCCCCCTGGCTCACCGCGACCGATAGGAATCTATCGGTGCCCTGCGCTGCTGAGAAACGGTGAACCGCGACGGCAAGCCAGGCAAACCCAACACCGTCAGTTCACAGGAGACCCCGACAACGAATTGTCCCTGCTGCCCTACCTCGTCAATCACACCCACGACACTGACCGTTGTCACCGGGTTATCGCAGCTGCTGTCGGCAAGCATTGCGGCAACCGCGTCGCGAGCCAAGCCAGGTGCCGAGCCGGTATCTCGTGCCATTGCCGCTGTCCTGGCAGCATGCGCGGCCGCTGCCCCCACCTGTTGATTAGCCAAGGCAAGCTGCGCGCCAGTTGCGACTAGGCCGATCAGCAACACCAAGGCAGGGATGATGATCGCTGCCTCTACGGCAACGCTGTAGCCACGCTCGTTGGTACGCATCAGCCGGTCAGCTTTTCGACTGGCCAACTCACCTCAGTGTTGATCTGCGTTGCGACCCCTGGCAACGGCGCAATTGCTTGCCCGGAAACAACACAGCTGGCCTGCGTGCTGCCGCGATTAACCCGAACGCTGACTGCAACGAACGCTCCCTGGCTCAGGGCAGCTTCAGCCGCAGCTTGGCCAGCGCTAGCAGAGCCTTGATACACCGCCGCCACCCTGGCTCCTTCCTGTGCCGCAGCGGTCGCGATAGCTTCGGCCCACGAAACCATGGCCCACTGCAACGTGGCCAGGAAAGCGAAAAATGCCACCGGCAGTAGCAGCGCTAGCTGCACACTGTTCGACATCCCCTGCTGATCTGGGTTCATGGCCTCATCCTCGCAAAGTTTCTGGACACCCGCAGTGGCCTGTGGACAACTGTGGCATAGGCTTATACCGAACAATCACTGTGATGGAAGGAAATTCATGGTCGCAAAGGTCGCTATCCTGACCGCTGGCGGTTACGCCCCATGCTTGTCGTCAGCCATTGGTGGGCTCATCGAGCACTACACCAGTGCAGCCCCAGAAATCGAGATTATTGCCTACAAGCACGGCTACCAAGGTCTTCTCCAGGGCGACTACCTGAGAGTCACTGACACGGTGCGTGCCAACGCCGGTTTGTTGCACAAGTTTGGTGGCTCCCCGGTTGGCAACTCGCGGGTAAAGCTCACCAATACCGAGGATTTGGTCAAGCGTGGTCTGGTGCCCGAGGGCGCAAACCCGCTCAAGGTTGCTGCCGATCGGCTGGTCGCCGATGGGGTTGATGTACTGCACACCATCGGCGGTGACGACACCAATACCACCGCCGCTGATTTGGCCGCGTTCCTGGCCCAAAACGACTACCCGTTGACCGTCGTCGGCCTGCCCAAGACGATCGATAACGACGTCGTTCCGATCCGGCAATCGCTAGGTGCTTGGACCGCCGCGGAGCAGAGCTCGATCTTTGCCCAAAACATCGTCGCCGAGCACAACTCCGGTTCCCGCATGTTGATCGTGCACGAAGTCATGGGCCGCAACTGTGGCTGGCTCACCGCCGCCACCGCCGCGAAGTACCGCGAATGGCTTGATACCCAGCAGTGGCTGCCCGAAATCGGCTTGTCACGCGAAGCCTGGGATGTGCACGGGGTCTACCTCCCGGAGCTGGAGCTGGATCTGCACACCGAAGCTGACCGGCTGCGCTCCATCATGGACGAGGTAGGCAACGTGACCATCTTCCTCTCTGAGGGAGCAGGACTGGAAGCCATCGTGCAGGAGCTGGAAGCCAGCGGCCAAGAGGTGCCGCGGGATCCGTTCGGCCACGTCAAGCTAGACAAGATCAACCCCGGCAAGTGGTTCAGCAAACAGTTCGCGACCCTACTCGGCGCTGAAAAGGTGATGGTGCAAAAGTCCGGCTACTTCTGCCGCTCAGCTGCGGCGAATGAGCAGGATCTGGAACTCATCAACCGTTCCACCAAGCTCGCGGTTGACTGCGCGCTACGAGGCGAATCCGGTGTGATCGGCCTCGACGAAGAAAACGCAGACACCTTGAGCGCCATCGCCTTCGATCGCATTGCCGGCGGTAAGGCCTTCGACGTGACTCAAGATTGGTTCCAGGCGTTGCTGAAAGACATCGGCCAAGCCAGCTAGCGCCGCGATAGCCAGCGGCTGAGGCTGGTTAGCAACGCGCCAATCCCGACGCCAGTTGCGGCGCCTAGGGCGTAGCCGATTCTGCGTCCGGCGTTCGCGCTGCGCACAGCTACCTGTTCGCTGACCAACCGTTCCTCGCTTGGCCTACTCACCTGCGAGGGATCGAAGTTTTCTGCTCGTAGCTGATCCAGCGGGATCGTGGCTGCTTGCCTGGGCGGGGCCGCCCTGCGAGGCCGGGGCTGTTGTTCAGGTTCGGCATCGTTGCCCGGCTCGGCTGCTGCCGCCTCGTCGGCGGTTTGCGTAGCCTCCTCGTCGCTGTCCTTTTGCTGCCATGATTCCGCGGAGCCAACCCAGGCACTCGACATCAGCATGATCGTTGCCACCAGGTTGAATAGCAACATCAGCACAATTACCGGCCCGAATACCGCCGTGGCGCGGTTGTTGGCAAAGACGCTAACCAGCAGTCCGGATAGCTGCAGCAGCACCAACAACAATGCCGCGCCGAGTAGCGTGCCCGCCAGCCAAAGCCGCCACGGTACCCGCTCGCCGGGGAACACCAAAAAGATGTAGGCCATGACCAGCCAGGTGGCTAGCAGCCCGACCAGCAACCCTGCTACCCGCAGCGCGATTGTGGCCCCTGGGACATCACCCAAGCCAAGCAACTCTATGATCTGCCGTAGCAGTGGCGGTACCGCAGAGTTGACCGCAATCGCGACCCCGAGCACCACCAGCAGCCCAAAGAACGTGGCGATGTTGACGAGCAATTCGATCAAGAACCCGCGCGACTTAGCAGCCTCGCTGAACCGGTCCTTCCACAACGCCTTGAAAGCACGCTTCAGGTTGCCGATCCAATTTGAGCCTGAGTAAGCGGCGATGAGCAATGCCACCAAGCCGATGCTGCGCCAGCTTTTCAAAATGTAATCCATAAGTTGCCCCATGGATTTGGGGAGGCCTCCCCCATCGGATTGCTCCGCTATCGCGGCCTGAAAACCTGGCAGCAGGTCTGGCCGCAACACGGTCAGTGTCATGCCAAGTGCAGAGATGGCGAACATCAAGACGGGCACCAACGACAAAACAGAGTAATACGTCACCGCAGCCGCGAACTGCGGCCCCAGCCGAGTACTAAAGCGCTCATTTGCGGCCAATGCATGCGCTATCGGCGGGAACCTCAGAATCTTTTCAAGCCGTTCCTTCACGGCTAGAGACTAGCTGACCTCGCACTGGTTGAAGCAAATACCAGGAACTAGACGGCTTTCCGGGCGCGCCTCCTCGCCGCCAACTCGTCGTTGCCCGATTCCTGCGACGAATCTTGCGCCGAAGTGACAGCCTCGGTCGGCAGCGTCGACATAGTGCCTTCGATGTCGCGCCACACACTAGAAATCGAGATCATGAACATTCCCTGGCCGCCTTGGGTCAGGTCGTACAGTTCGTTGGCCGAGGTTACCTCGTAGACGCTGAAGCCGTCGCTGACCAGTGTGATCTCGGTGATATCGCGCACGCCGCGGGCCCGTAGGTGATCGACCGCGACGCGAATTTGTTGCAGGGAAATCCCTAAATCTAGAAAGCGCTTAACAACTCGTAGCAACAGGATGTCTCGGAATGAGTACAACCGCTGGGTACCGGATCCGTCTGCTTGTTTAAGCTCCGGGACGACCAGCCCCGTGCGGGCCCAATAATCCAATTGGCGGTAGCTGATCCCAGCGATCCGGTGCGCAACCGGCCCCCGGAATCCCATGCCGCTGGGCAACGGCGAATAGTCACCGTCAAAAAGACGATCTTGCACAGCTTCCGGCTGTGCATTCATGGCCGTATCTGCCATCTTCGCTCCTCAAGACTACCCACGGTGCTGTTGGCTACTTATTGACCGTAAACGTGCGCAGCGTAAAGCTGCTCCGACACGCCGCAACTAACAGCAACTCGTTGTCCTTCCCACTCCAGCAGCAAGCCGCCAGCACCCCAGCCTACTACCGCGAAACCGGCTATGACTAGGGCTTTTCCTCATTGAAATCCTGTGCGGTTACCCCCTCCAGGAATTCCTTGAACCGTTCCACTTCGTCGGCTGGTTTTTCATCAACCTCAACTGCTACTTGATCCATGAGGTCATCGGCGGCGAAAACCGGCGCCCCAAGCAAGACCGCCACCGTGACAGCATCCGAGGGGCGGCAGTCGAAGCTGTGCTCCCCCACTGCCAGCGCAGCGTGAAAGACCTCTGCTTCCAACCGATCAATAGTCACCGAGCACTCGCCTCGTCCCCGGCCAAGCTTGCCCACCACGGTTGCCAGCAACTCATGGGTCATCGGCCGTGGCGCAGCCTTGCCCTCAAGCGCCTGCGCGATCGCCGCGGCATCAATCGCCGAGACCCAAACCGGCAGCAGCCGCGAGCCGCCCTGTTCCTGCAGCACTAGCACGGGGGCGTCATCGCTGCCGGTGAGACGCACTCCGACGACATCTAGCTGGATCATGGTTCCAGCTTATTACTTAGTCATCTGCGAGTGTAGGTATGCGATATGCGCCTGCAGGACGAGCCGGTAGATATCAGCGGTGAGCGCCGCCGGCCGGGTGCCCCTGCGCTGGTACGGTCCTAGTACCTGCTGCGCGAGTGCGGCTTCCGCCACAGCCGCCTGCTGAATCACCCGCAGTTGGCGCAGGTCGATACCCAAATCACCTAAGCGTTTCGCAGCCCTTGCGATCGCGACCATTTCTTGGCCGTAAAGGTGAGTGCCTGGTCGATATGACACCAGTTGCAGCCGCTCCAACTCGATGAAGGCCCCTTCGCTCAGCTCGGTTTCTGCCAAGATCTGCCGCCGATTCAGCGGCGGCTTCTGGGTGCGCGGGCCCCTACTGGAGCTCTTGGCGGCAGGCTGGGAAGGTTCGGGGCTTGGCTTCGTCCTTGCTGGGACGGCATCGCCCCGATCCATTGCGTCGAGCTCTTCTCGAATCACCTTGAGCGGCAGGTAGCGATCTCG
Source organism: Arachnia propionica (assembly GCA_002748325.1). Lineage (GTDB taxonomy): Bacteria > Actinomycetota > Actinomycetes > Propionibacteriales > Propionibacteriaceae > Arachnia > Arachnia propionica_A. The sequence goes on from PDSD01000022.1 coordinate 24,338, forward strand.
CTGGGCACGCAACACAAACAGTAACCGATCAATGTCGGCTTGGTTGAACCGCCGATAACCAGAGGGCTGATCCCGATCCGGGGTGATGAGCCCCTCCGATTCTAAATATCGAAGCTTCGAGACCGACAGATCTGGAAACTCTTCTCTGACGAGCTCCAATACCTGCCCAATGGTGCGCGGAGTGGCGCGCATTACTTACTCCCGATCCGCCCCATACGCAGGTAGGCCCGGTACTTGCCAATGTGGATTTGATCGCCGTCGTGAAGCACCCGCGGGCTGTCAATCCGTTCGCGGTTGAGATAGGTACCGTTCATGCTACCTAGATCTTCCAGCAGCAGCTGATCGTCCTTGTAGACAAAGCGCAGATGGTGCCGGGAGACCGAAATATCGTCGAGGAAGATGTCGCACTTCGGGTGCCTACCCGCAGTGGTGCTTTCCTGATCCAACCGGATGATCGACTTGTCTGAGCCGCCCTTGTGGATGATCAGCACTACATCGCCATGCTCTAGGGCAGGCGTTTCCAGTTCGACTGTAGGAACCGCGGCCTCTTCGGAACCGGGAACCGCGGCCATAACTCGCGTGCTCTCTGGATCCAACGCAAGCACAATCTCGCCGCAGTGGCTACAGTATCGATCCTGTTCTTGCACCGGATGACCGCATTGCTGGCACTGCATCGTCGGCTCCTCTCACTGGGCAGCGTGATCGCCCCAGGCTAGCGGTCGCTGCAGCTACATTCCAGCATGGCACGCTATTTTGGCTGAGCAAACTGAAAATCATGCGGTTCTACGATGCTTTGAATCTCGATTCTAGTTTCGCGTGCCACCTGCGCTGCTGCGCCTGCCGCGTCCACCCTGGCCACGAAGCCACCACGGAATTGGATCCCTGCTGCCAACGTACTCGGCTCCCCGATAGCTTCTATTAGGTATGGCGCCTCGAGCCGCTTGCCATCGGCAATGATCGTCCCGTCGGAGTCGGTACCCAGCCAAGACCGAGCAGTAAGCCGAACCGCGTCATTGAGCTCAATCACTTCAGCACCAGCGTCACGCAATTCCTCGACGCCTTCCAATAGCAGCTCAGCGGTCACCACTTGGTTCTCGTCAGCCACTAGAGCCCGGATTCCTGGCCCGGATGCGGCCACCTCGCCGCTGAGCAGCTGCAGGTCGACAAGTCGTTGCTGCGCGGCCTCCTGCGCCGCCTGAGCGCCAGCAGCACCACTGGTCAGCTCGTCACGTAGGCTTCGCAGCTGCCTGATGCTGGCTTCCAGCTCGGCGTTGTTGTCTTGCAGTGTGTCCAACATGCCAATCAGTTCATCGCGGCGGAATCGGGAAAGATCGTCTGCTTGCGAATGGGACTTTATAGTGACGACCAGGCCAGCCGCAGTTATCGCCAGCAACATACCCGTCAACAGTTGCGAGATCGATACCTTGAACCAGTTCCGGCGAGGCCCGTTGCCGCTAGGCATTGAACAGCTTTCGTCGAATCGCAGCCAGGTTAGTGAAAATGCGAATCCCCAGCACCACGATCACGGCGGTCAGCAGCTGCGAGCCAACCCCAATCTGATCCCCCACGAACACGATCAGCGCCGCCATCAAAACGTTGGACACGAACGAAACAGCTAAGACCCGATCAGAGAAGGTGCCTTCCAGGTGAGCTCGGGCGCCACCCAGGATGGCATCCACAGCGGCCACGATTGCCACTGGTAGGTATGGTTCTAGAAACCCAGGAACGGTGGGCTCCAACAGCAGCCCGACAATGATGCCGATGATCAGCCCTAGTATCGCAATCACGATTGTCTCATCTCTTCGTATAGTCAATTCGCAGGCCGGGATCAGCAGGCATCGATATTTCGTCGACACTGCCCATCTCGAAACTGACGTCGTAGTTGTTGTGGAGGAATTGCCACCAGTTGCTAGCGCTGGTCTGGGCGAATCCCGCTTGCAGGGTTCGCGGATCACCGATCGCCTCCACTATGTAAGGCGGATTTAGCGACACGTAATCGACGGTGATTGCGGCCCCGGCGGAGCGAATCGCCGTTTGACTGGAGATCCGCCTTCCGTTGATGGCGATCGCCTCGGCGCCAGCCTGAAAGAGGCCGCTGACCAGCATCGACAGGTCCCGGTCGTAAATCGTCTCCACATCCGATTCCGACACGATTACCTTTACCCCCGGACCGGTCAGCGCCACCGCGCCGACCACTCGCTCCAGGCGGGCAATCTCTGCGGTGGTCGGCTCGTCTAGGTCCAAGGCTTGTTGTACCTGGCGGATTTCTTCTTGCAACTTGGCTTGCTCGGTGGCAAGCTCATCGGAACGCTGCCGAGCTTGGCCGATCTGCGCGGTTAGTTGCTCCTGCTGCACGTCGCTGTCGACCCGCCAGGTCTTCAGGCTAACTACGCCTGTGGTCACCAGCGCGGCGACGAGCATGACGACCACCAGGCGCCAGATCGGGCTGGGGGCGTCTTGCCGCGAATAGGTAGGTTCTAACGCCGTTTCCTGGACTTGACGCAGCAAATCCATGCTCGCGTCTGGCCTGGGCGTATCAGTCATCTCTCTACTGTACGAGATGCCTCGGCCACCGCAATCAGCTGCTGTTCCAGCGCTGGCCCGACAACGTCCCAACTGCGGTTGGCGGCGCAACTTCGGGCTACCTCGGGCCGATGCGGCCGCTGCAGCCTGGCCCGCACTGCCTGTTCGAAGGCGGCCACGTCGCCGACCGGGCACAGTGTGGCGGCCTCGCATCCCGAGGTGACATCGCGGAAGGCAGGTAGGTCGCTGGCCACAACCGCGCAACTTGCGGCCAGGGCCTCGATCAGGATCACGCCGAAGCTCTCGCCGAACAGGTTGGGCGCAACCACAATGTCGGCCCGCTGTAGTTCCTGTCGCAGTTCAGCGTTAGGGAGCTGACCTAGGTATTCGATCCCAGCATGACTAGCTCGCCCCGGCCCGATCGCGACGAACTCGGCGGTGGGGATGCGCTGGGCTAGTTGAGCGAAGATCCCGAAGCCCTTGCGCGGCTCGTCGTATCGGCCAATGAACGCGACCCGCGGCCTAGTACTGTCACGGCTGTCGGCTATCAAAGGCGGGAATGCTACCGCGTTGCCAATGATGATCGGCCGTTCACCTGTAACGGTTTCGGCAACCGCCGCTGCGGCAGGCGATACCGCGATCCGGGCACGTACCTTAAGTTGGCGGGAACGCAGCCGCAGGGCGGCAGCAAGGACGGAGTTCAAGGCGAAGTCGGCGTGATGGGTCACCATTAGCCTGGTGGCTTGTCGGGCGGCGGCATAGGCCAGGCCTGGGGTTAGTGGCTCGTGAACGTGTACGGCGTCGGCTGCTGCCACTAGGTGCCGCCAACTGCGTCCAGGCAGCAGCTTCAGCTGGGCCACCGAACCGTTGAACTTCCAGCTAGTGGCCCGTCCCAGCGTAACGACGCGGCCGCCGGGCGGCAGCTGCGGCGGCGGCAGCTTCCCTGGCGCGATCAGCGTCACGGTGTGCCCCCGGCTGATCAGCCATTCGGACAACCCAAACGCCTGCGTCGCGACCCCGCCGGGCACGTCAAGCGAGTAGGGAACCACCTCAACTATTCGCACAGGGCTCCCCAAATCCGCCCAGCCGCAACCAGCTGGTGGGATGACGCCGGGCCTCGTCGCCGAGCAACGCCACGACCCTGGTCATGGTCTCGGTGGCGGAGGTCACCGGCACTGGGTCGGACAGCGTGATGTGGATGGCGTCACCCTCGAAGTGCACGTTGGCGACCAGCAAGTCGGCTTCGGTCATCGCGGCCAGCAGCGCTGGCCCGGCTGGGACCGGAACGCAGCGATCGGTGCCCGGCCAGGGCACCTTTATCCCCTGCCCGGAGACGTCTCGATCGGCGAGCAGGCACACCGCCTCGTGATTTCGGACGTGGGCGGCGAGCTTCGCCAGCAAGTCCGGCTCCCCTACTGGGTAGATCGTCATCCCCATCGCCTCTCGGGCGACGCGGAAATGCTCAAACAGCCCGGCTGGTAGCCGTTCGGCGACGCTGACGACCTTGATGCCCTGTCTAGCACCCCAGGCACCAGCTAGGTCCCAGCTGCCGCTGTGACCCAGCGCCAGGACCGCGCCGCGGCGCGCCAACGAGTCATGCAGGGCCGCCAGATCCGCATCACTCATCTTCACCCGGCTTAGCACCGCGTCGTCACTCCAGTACCCAAGCGACAGCGACATCAGCGTATTTCGCAGCCAGGAGGCCGTTAGCTCGCGGCGTTCGCCACGGGTCGGCGGTACGCCAGTGACCGTGGCCGCATTGCGTTCCCAGTTATCCAGTCCTCTGAGCTGCAGGCGACTGGCCAGTGGGCTGCCAAGGCGCACCGTGGCCTCGCGCAGCCAGTGCGGCAGCCGCGAGCCGACGCCCCAACCTAGCCCAATCAGCCACCGCTTCACGCGCTCGGCCACGCCCTTGCCAGTCGCTGCCGCGCATCGTCGAGGAGCTGCGGCAGGGCCCGGGTCTGGCCCACAATCGGCAGGAAGTTGGTGTCACCTAGCCAGCGAGGCACCACGTGCTGGTGCAGGTGCATGGCGATCCCGGCACCAGCCACTTCACCCTGATTCATGCCGATGTTGAAACCCGCCGGAGCGGATACTTCGTGCAGCACCCGCAGCGCGGTCTGGGTGAGCTGGGCCATCTCCGCTGCCTCTGCCGGGGTGGCCTCGGCGTAGGCAGCCACGTGCCGATAGGGGCAGACGAGCAGATGGCCGGGCGAATACGGGTAAAGGTTCATCACGACGTATGCCAACTCGCCCCGCGCGACGATCAGCCCTTCCTCGTCGGATTTGGCTGGCGATGCGCAAAACGGGCACACCCCGGTGGCCGCAGGCTTGTTCTCGCCCTCGATGTAGGCCATTCGGTGCGGTGTCCAGAGCCTGCCGAAGCTGTCCGGGGTTCCTGGAAAGCCTGCCGCGGATTCGCTGGTCATGATTGCGGGGCGCTAGGGGCGTAGTTGTGGCGGGCCTTGACGAACTCGACGATCTCGACGATCGCCTCCTCGCGAGGCACGCCGTTTCGCTGCGAACCATCGCGGTACCGGAATGACACCGCGCCCGCTTCTCTGTCCTGCTCCCCCGCTATCAGCATGAACGGCACCTTTTGCCGCTGGGCGTTGCGGATCTTCTTGCCGAACCGGTCGTCGGAGGTGTCAATTTCAGCCCGAATCCCAGCGCTACGAAGCTCGGCAACAATCTCTTGCAGGTAGGGCGCAAACTCGTCCGCCACCGGGATCCCCAGCACCTGCACCGGCGCCAGCCAGGCCGGGAAAACGCCCGCGTAGTGTTCGGTGAGCACCCCAAAGAAGCGTTCGATAGAACCGAAAAGGGCACGGTGGATCATCACCGGGCGCTTGCGGGTGCCGTCGGCGTCTTGGTACTCCAGGTCGAAGCGTTCGGGGAGGTTGAAGTCGAGCTGGATCGTGGACATCTGCCAGGTGCGACCGATAGCGTCCTTGGCCTGCACTGAGATCTTTGGGCCGTAGAACGCCGCGCCGCCGGGATCGTCGACCAACTCCAGCCCGGAGGCCACTGCAACCTCGCGCAGCGTCTCGGTTGCTTCCTGCCAGGTGTCATCGTCGCCGACGAACTTCTCTGGGTTCTTCGTCGACAGTTCCAGGTAGAAGTCGTCTAGCCCGTAGTCGGCCAGCAGTTCGAGGACGAATCGAAGCAGCGAGGTCAACTCGTCGCGCAGCTGCTCGCGGGTGCAGTAGATGTGCGCGTCGTCCTGGGTAAAACCGCGGGCCCGGGTGAGGCCGTGCACCACGCCAGATTTCTCATTGCGGTAGACCGTGCCGAACTCGAACAGCCGCAGCGGCAGCTCCCGGTAAGACCGGCCCCGAGAGGCGAACACCAGATTGTGCATCGGGCAGTTCATGGGCTTCAGGTAGTAGTCGACCCCCTGCTTGGTGACGTTTCCCGCCTCGTCGCGTTCCTCATCCAGGTGCATCGGCGGGTACATGCCGTCGGCGTACCAGTCCAGGTGCCCTGAGGTCTGGAACAGCTGCCCCTTGGTCAGATGCGGGGAGTAGACGAATTGGTAGCCAGCCGCGATGTGCTTGCGTCGCGAGTAGTCCTCCATCTCCATGCGGATCAGGCCACCGTTTGGGTGGAAGACAGCCAGGCCGGAGCCGATCTCGTCGGGGAAGCTGAACAGGTCCAGCTCGACGCCCAGCTTTCGGTGGTCTCGCTTGGCCGCTTCGGCCTGGCGGTGCAGGTAGTCCTTGAGGTCTGCTTTGGTGGCCCACGCGGTGCCATAGACCCGCTGTAGGCCAGCGTTGCGCTGGTCGCCGCGCCAGTAGGCCGCCGACGACTTGGTCAGTGCGACCGCCTGCAGATAGCCGGTGTGCGGCACGTGCGGACCGCGGCACAGGTCCTTCCAGGCGACGCTGCCATCGCGTCGGACATTGTCGTAAATGGTGAGTTGGCCGTCCCCGACCTCCACCGAGGATCCATCACTGGCGTTGGCACCGCCCTTGTCCGCGATCAACTCAAGCTTGAACGGCTCATCGGCCAGCTCTTGTTGGGCCTGCTCGTCGCTGACTTCGCGGCGAACGAACCGCTGCCGTTCCTTGACGATGCGCCCAACCTGCTTCTCGATGGCTTTCAAATCCTCCGGAGTGAGCGGCTCGGTAGCGAAGTCGTAGTAGAACCCGTCGGCGATGGGCGGCCCGATGCCCAGTTTGGCTTCGGGGAACAGCTCTTGCAGCGCCTGCGCGGTAACGTGCGCACAGGAGTGCCGCACGATCGCCAGACCGTCCGGCTCGTCGGCAAGGACCGGCTCCACTTCGGTGCCAGCAGTGACCTCGGCGGCCAAGTCGAGCAACTGATCTGCAACACGCATCGCCACGATAGTTCGGTCGTCGCCGAACAGTTCGAGCCCTGTCGTGTCTTGAGTCACCTTGACTGCTTCAGCCATTACCACTCCCGGTTCTGTGCGGTTACCACCGCCTATTGTGCCGCACCGGCATTCCCGGCGGGAAACGAGCCATAATTGGACACGTGAATCACTTTGATCAGCGTGCCGCCAGCTGGAACACCGAAGCCAGGAAAGCCCGAGCCCGCGAGGCTGCGCAGGCCATCCGAGCCATCATCGGTTCTAGGAAGATCGCGAGTGCCCTCGACTACGGTGCCGGTACCGGGCGAGGCTGAGTTGCTGGACCGCGGCCTCGCCTGGCACACCGAGATCCGCGACCTTTCCCAGCCAGATCCCAGTCATCCCCGCGAAGCCTTCGAGCTCATCTATTCGATGCAGGCCCTGCACCACGTCGCCGATACCGCCCAGCTGCTTCGCTCCTTCGCTACAGCGTTGCGTGACGGCGGGCAGCTGATTCTCATCGATTTGCCACCTGGCTCCGAGTCCTACCACAAGGACGCCGAGCACCATCATCATGACGGGTTCGAACCCGAGGTGTTGACCGAGCAGTTGCGGCAGGCCGGGTTCAAGTCGCCAACGTGGCATCCCCCGCTGCCGGTTATGAAGACCACCGCCGACGGCAGCGAACGCCGCTTCGATCTGTTTGTGCTCAGCGCTGTCCTGGCACCGTGATCGCGCCAAACTCGGCCGCACTCAGTTGAGCCAGGTCTTGCGGGCTTAGCTCTACCTGCAGGCCACGGCGCCCTGCCGAAACCACGATGAGGCTATGTGCCACTGCGCTTTGGTCGATGATCGTGGGCAGGCGGCGGCGTTGACCTAGCGGGCTGATGCCACCCACCGTCATGCCGGTGCTGCGCTCGACGGTTGCAGCGGCGGCGAGCTCCGCATGCTTTTGCCCACACAGCGTCGCGACCGCCTTAAGATCGACGTTGCCGCTTACCGGCACGACCGCCACGACCAACTGGTCGGCCACCTTGAGGATGAGTGTTTTGAAGATTCGGGTTGGCTCTATACCGAGTTTTTCAGCGGCAGCTAAGCCGATGGCGCCGTCTTGGGGGTCATAGTCATATTCCAGCACCCGGTGAGCTACCTTGCTGGCCGCTAGCAATCGCAGCCCTGGCGTCGCCCCAGCTTGCTTTCTACCCATTCACCGACTGTAGCGCCAGGCCCCGACGGGCCTTAAAACCTACTGGTGGGCGATGCCAGGATTGAACTGGCGACCTCTTCCGTGTCAAGGAAGCGCGCTACCACTGCGCCAACCGCCCGAGGTGGAGACGGGATTTGAACCCGTGTACACGGATTTGCAGTCCGTTGCCTCGCCTCTCGGCCACTCCACCAGTGGGATCAACCTCCCCACCGGGAGCGGGAGAGACTTCTCCGAGCGGACGACGAGATTCGAACTCGCGACCCTCACCTTGGCAAGGTGATGCTCTACCAACTGAGCCACGTCCGCATGCACTGTTTCGTTGCGTGGATAACCATAGCTCAGAGAATCGCCGGGTTACAAGTTTGCTTGGCTCGATTGGCCGTTCGCGATCTGTCGCCAGTTGATCTATACTGACCTTCGCAACGGGCGATTGGCGCAGTGGTAGCGCGCTTCGTTCACACCGAAGAGGTCGGCGGTTCGAAACCGCCATCGCCCACTACAGGAGGGATCATGTCGGCGCCGGGATTAGTTCTGGCAGCAGTCGATGTGCCCGTCGAGAATGGCTCTGCCCTAACCAATATTTCCCAGCAGCTTTGCCTGCAACGCCCGGACCTTGTCATTGCTACCGCCCGCTTTGGCAACGGCATTGATTCACTGCAGATCGCCGTCGACAAGGTAACGAAAGCGGGGCGCCGCGAGCTGGTCGTCGTACCGCTAGATCTTGCCGCTGCCGCCGAAACGCCCGAACCGCTGGCACAAGCCTGCGATGAGATTCGCCGCATCGAGAGTGACTTGGCGGTTTGTGTTGCCCGCCCAATCGGCCCAGCCGTGGAAATGCTGATGGTGCTGGATCAACTTGTGCGCGCCGAACTAAACCGGATTCAAGCACTGGAAGTGGACGCCTTGATTTTGGCCAGCCCCGCTGGCGGCGACGCCAGAGGAACCTCGCTACTGGCCCGCCGGGCCCGGCAATGGTCTGCCCATCATCGGTTGCCCACCCAAACAGCGGTGATGACCGGCGACGGCAACGGAGTCGCACTTGCCACCAAAAGCCTGCGCAACGCTGGCCGCCGCCATATCGCGGTCGGGACGCTCGCCATTGAGGCCAACGAGCTCTATCGAATCAACAAGCAAAGCGCCTTGAACGCCGGGGCAATGTGCGTCACCGGCCCGATTCCAGCAAAGGCATTCATTGAGCTGATCCTGGCTCGCTACGCCTACGCTGCGATGTCGCTGTTGCGCTTTGACGATGAGGTAACTCCCAGCGAGTGACTTGCTACGGGCCGTAAACTACTGGCATGAGTGATGACAGCGTTTCTCCGAAGCAACGTTCGGACGCGCAATGGCGAGAGCTATTGACTGCGGCCGAATACCAGGTGCTGCGGCTAGGTGGCACGGAGCCGAGTTTCGTCGGCGAGTACACCACCACCACTACACCGGGGGTTTACCACTGTCGTGGTTGCGACGCCGCGCTGTTTGCTAGCGAGTCAAAGTTTGATTCCCACTGTGGCTGGCCCAGCTTCTTTGAACCGCTTGCCGAGGATCGGGTGAGGTACCTGCCAGACAATTCGATTCCTGGGCGGCCCCGGGTAGAGGTGCGCTGCCAGGCCTGTGACAGCCACCTGGGCCACGTTTTCGAGGGCGAGGGCTACGACACCCCCACTGATCAGCGCTACTGCATCAACTCGATCTGTTTGCGCCTCGCCTCCACAGATTAGTTGCGATGACGGCGCGGCCTCCTACCTCACCAACGGCCCGCCGAATAGGGTAAAGATTGTGTCACCGCGCCCCACCAGTTTGCTCCCCGAGGCCTTCAGCCTCGCTCTCGGGGATCTGGCCGATATGCGCTGGCATCCCAACATCAACACCCAAGATATGGGGGCGCCACAGCGGATTGCCCCCTACTCGAATGCCATAGCAGCCGAGTTCATCTCCCCCGCCGGTGATGCCCTGGCCACGGGCCGACTGGTGGTGCTCTACAACCCAGCCGGAGATGACAGCTGGGACAGCACATTTCGGCTGGTGTCCTACATCCAAGCGCCAATTGAGCTGGCCATGGCCGCCGATCCGTTGCTACCCGACGTGGCTTGGTCATGGCTGGTTGATGCGCTCGCCCATCATGGCGCCGACTGCGTATCACTGGCCGGGACGGTCACGGCGTCCTATGGCCGCAGCTTTGGCGACATGCGCGACGACCCCGACCGCGGTGACGTCGAAATGCGAGCCTCCTGGAGCCCCGAGGTGCCCAGCGGCCACTGGCTGAGCCAGCATCTGCACAGTTGGCAGGAGCTGCTCTTGTGGTTCTCCGGCCAGCCACCGTTGCCGGATGGGGTCATCCACTTCCCGCAGGAAACGCAGTGACAACGGCGCGGCTTGTCACCGAACCCAGAGAACCGTTACGCCCGGTCGTTACCACACCACGCCAGTTAACCGCCTGCATAGCTTCACTCAAGGACGGACGCGGCCCGGTTGCTTTTGACGCGGAACGCGCGCACGGCTATCGCTACTGGCCGAAGGCTTATCTCTTCCAGATTCGGCGGGAAACAAGCGGCACCTGGCTGATCGATCCCATCGCCTTTGAACACGAAGGTGTCACCGACCTGTCCGACCTCGTCACGGCGTGCGGCGAAGCGGTGTGGCTGATCCATGCCGCCAGCCAGGACCTAGACTGCATGCGATCGGCTGGCATTGTGCCCCCTGCTATCTTTGACACCGAACTCGCCGCCAGACTGCTTGGCATGCCCGGAACGGCGCTGGGCTATCTGCTGGCAGAACTGCTCGGCATCCGGCTGAAAAAGGCGCATTCCGCCGCCAACTGGGCCAAGCGGCCGCTACCGACGACGTGGCTCAACTACGCGGCCCTGGACGTGGATTACCTGATCGAGCTGTACGAGGTACTGGCGCAGCGACTGGCCGCTGCGCAGCGCAGCGACTGGGCCGAACAGGAGTCCGCGGCAGCGCTTGCCCAGGCAAGCAACCCGCCGTCACCAAAGGCGGAACCGTGGCGCAAACTAAAAGGGCTGCGCGACGTGAAGCAGCCGCGGCAGCTGGCTATTGCCCGCGCCCTGTGGCAGGAACGGGAAGCCATCGCCCAGCAGCGCGACCGCCCGCCCAGCCATATTCTTGCCGACGACACGATCGTCGCCTTGGCCCTTCGCGTGGACGAGAACTGGTCCGTGCAGAATCAGGCAACCTTGGCGCAGCTACCGGGCTTTGGGCATCGCTACGCCAAGCGCTACCTGACCAACTGGCACCGCGCCCTGACTAAGGCGGCTAGCCTGACCAAGGCCGACTGGCCGCGCAAGCGGCCACCAATCACCGGGGTGGGCCATCCCCGCACCTGGCCCCGGCACCATCCGCAAGCCGCCGCCCGCTGGGATCGAGTCTCGCCACTCTTAGCCGAGCTGACGTGCGAGATCGGCATCCAGCAGAGCCTGATCGCGCCCACCCAGCCGCTGCGGCAAGTGATCTTCGACTACCAAGGTGATCCCGAGGCCGAACTCAGCCGGGCTGGACTGCGACCCTGGCAACTCGAATTTCTAGTGCCGCTGCTGCACGAGGCGCTCGACGCCTAAGCCCGGTCGTGCTCCACCTGCTGTTGTGGCACCGCAATAATCCGTTCCACCACATCACGGGCGATATCTTCAGCCTGCAGCCGCAGCCGCTGCAACACCTGCTGTCTGCTCCCCTGCTGCTGGAACTCATGGCTAATGCCGTAGACCAAGCAGGACATTTCCTGCCCCAGTTCGCTACGTAGCCGCTCCCCGACTCCGCCGGTGACCAAGTTGTCTTCAATGCTCACCACGACCTCGTGTCGGGCTGCCAACTCGCACAGTTTCGGGCTGATTGGAATACACCAAAGCGGATCAGCGACAGTGGCCTCGATGCCCTGATCAGCGAGCTTGGCGGCGACCGCCAGCCCCAGTCGGGCGAACTGCCCCAGTCCGACGATAAGCACGGTTGCTTCGGGGCAGTGCCGCAACACGTCTACCTGATCTCGGCCCTCACCCAGCGCCGTGACACTGGGGATGTCTTCGGGCAGCCGCTCCTTCGAGTACCGGATGACGGTAGCCCGGTCGGCAACATTCACTGCCCGCTCCAGCGCAGCTACTAGCCGCGGTTGGTCTCGTGGCGCCGCGATCTCAATGTTGGGCACTAGCCCCAGCAGCGACATGTCCCACATGCCGTTATGGCTGGGCCCGTCCGGCCCGGTGATGCCAGCCCGGTCGAGGACAAACGTCACGCCACAATCGTGCAACGAGGCATCCATCAAAATCTGGTCGAAGGCCCGGTTCGCGAACGTGGCATACATGGCTACCACCGGATGCAACCCAGCCTTAGCCAACCCCGCCGCAGAGACCACCGCATGCTGCTCAGCGATGCCAACGTCGAAGACTCTGCCAGGATAGGCAGCGGCGAATCGGTCGAGTCCGGTGGGATGCAACATGGCAGCTGTGATGCCGACCACGTCGTCTCGACGGCTGCCTAGGCTGAGCATGGCCTCGCTAAAGGCGTCGGTCCAGGTCGCCTGCACGTCGTCACTCAGTGACTCGCCCGTGTGTGCGTCGATCCGGCCGATGCTATGGAACTGATCCTGCTGATGCTGTTCGGCAGCCCGGAACCCCTTTCCCTTTTGGGTGATGCAGTGGACCAACACTGGGCCGCCAAAATCTCTGGCTTGCTCAAGATAGGTTTCCAACGCCCGCAGGTCATGGCCATCGATTGGCCCGAGGTACTTGATCGCTAGGTCAGAAAACATGCCTTGTGGGGCCAGAATGTCCTTAGCGCCGGTCTTGATGCCGTGCAGAACGTCGTAGGCCGGCTGCCCGATGAGCGGCATTCGACTGACCGACTTTTTGATGAATCGCAGGGTCGGCTCATATCGCCGATGAGTACGTAGCCTGCCAAGGTGGTTGGCAAGCCCGCCGACGGTGGGGGTATAGGAACGACCGTTGTCGTTGACGACGATGACGATAGGCAGATCGGGGTTGGCCGCGATGTTGTTGAGCGCCTCCCAGGCCAGCCCGCCAGTCAGCGAACCATCCCCAACCACGGCCACCACAGTGCGCCGCTCCCCGCGCAACCGGAATCCCTTGGCGAGGCCATCCGCCCACGACAGTGCGGTGGACGCGTGCGAATTTCGCACCCAGTCATGCTCCGACTCGGTTGGCTCGGGATAGCCAGACAGCCCGTCGGCCTGCCGCAGGGTGCCAAAAGCTGCGGCGCGACCAGTCAAGATCTTGTGGACATAACTTTGGTGGCCGGTATCGAAAATGATCGGATTATGCGGTGAGTCGAAGACTCGATGGATCGCCAACGTCAGCTCCACGACACCCAGGTTCGGACCCAAATGCCCGCCGGTGCGGCTGACCTGGGTCACCAGGAACCGGCGAAGCTCATCTGCCAGCTTCGCCAGCTTCGCGTAAGACAGCCGGCGCAAATCGAGCGGACTCTCGATCCTTTCCAACATGGCCATGGCTTTCATCGTAGGCGAAACCGCGCCGAGCCCGACGTTTTCGGGCTATTCCTTCGCACAGCAGTTCCTAGTCGCCCGGGCTCGTCGATTGGCTTCAGTTATTGATTGCCGCCAGGTTACGCAACACGTACTGCATGATGCCGCCGTTGAGGTAGTAGGCCCGCTCCCCTGGGGTGTCGATACGCACGACCGCCGCGAACTCGGTGGTGCTGCCGTCGGCCGCTACCGCCTTGACCTGCACCGTCTCGGGGGTCACCCCGTCGTTCAGCGAAGCAACGCCGGTGATCGCAAAGGTTTCCTCGCCGGTCAGGCCAAGCGAGGCGACCGATTCGCCGACCGGGAACTGCAGCGGCAACACTCCCATACCGATCAGGTTGGAGCGGTGGATCCGCTCGTAGCTTTCGGCAATCACAGCCCGCACGCCGAGCAGCGCGGTACCCTTGGCGGCCCAGTCGCGAGACGAACCGGAGCCGTATTCCTTGCCCGCCAGTACCACGAGTGGTGTGCCCGCCTCGCGGTAGTTGTTCGCGGCGGCGAACACGGTCGTCACCGGCCCTTCGGCCTGGGTGAAGTCGCGGGTGAAGCCACCCTCGGTGCCCGGGGCCAGCTGGTTGCGCAGCCGGATGTTGGCGAAGGTGCCGCGGATCATCACCTCGTGGTTGCCGCGGCGCGAGCCGTAGGAGTTGAAGTCGTGCCGGGCCACGCCCCGCTCACGCAGGTACTCCCCGGCCGGGGAGTCCGGGTTGATCGAGCCGGCCGGCGAAATGTGGTCGGTGGTCACCGAATCGCCGAGCTTGAGCAGCACCCGCGCGCCCGCAATATCGGCCACCGGCTCAGGCTTGGCCTGCATCCCGTCGAAGTACGGCGCCTTGCGTACGTAGGTGGATGCGTCGTCCCACTCGAACAGGTCGCCGTCAGGGGTGGGCAGCGAACGCCAGCGCTCCCCGCCATTGAAGACGTCGGCGTAGCGCTCGGAGAACATTTCGGCGGTGATCGCGCCGGCGACGACCTCGTCGATTTCGGCCTGGCTTGGCCAGATGTCTCGCATGTAGACGTCGGCGCCGGAGGCGTCTTGGCCGAGCGGCTCGTTGAACAGGTCGATGTTCATGGTGCCAGCCAGCGCGTAGACGATCACCAGCATCGGGCTGGCCAGGTAGTTCATCTTGACGTCGGGGCTGATGCGGCCTTCAAAGTTGCGGTTGCCCGACAGCACGGCGGTCACCGCCAGGTCGTTGTCATTGATCGCCTGCGATACCTCGGGGATCAGCGGCCCGGTGTTGCCGATGCAGGTGGCGCAGCCGTAGCCGACCAGGTTGAAGCCTAGCTTTTCCAGGTAGGGAGTTAGCCCTGCCCGGTCGTAGTAGTCGGTCACGACCTGTGAGCCGGGAGCCAGCGTGGTCTTAACCCAGGGGCGCTGCTGCAGCCCCTTCTCGACGGCCTTCTTGGCCACCAGGGCCGCACCGATCATCACGCTGGGGTTCGAGGTGTTGGTGCACGACGTAATGGAGGCAACGGTGACCGCACCGTGTCGCAACTCGAAACTGCGACCATCAGCGAGTTTCACCGGTACCGCAGCGTCAACGTCGGCGGCATAACTAGGCAGCGTGGCCGCGAAGCTTTCTTTGGCCTCGTCCAGCCGGATCCGGTCTTGCGGCCGCTTCGGCCCGGAGATGGACGGCACCACCGTGGACAGGTCCAGCTCGATGTACTCCGAGTACACCGGCTCCTGGCTCGGATCGTGCCACAGGCCCTGCAGCTTGGCGTAGGCCTCGACTAGCTCCAGCTGCTCTTCGCTGCGGCCGGTCAGCCGCAGGTAATCGATGGTGACGTCGTCGATGGGGAACACCGCGATCGTCGAGCCGTACTCCGGGCTCATGTTGCCGATGGTGGCGCGGTTGGCCAGCGGCACCTGGGACACGCCCTCGCCGTAGAACTCCACGAACTTGCCAACCACCTTGTGCTGCCGCAGCATCTCGGTGATCGTCAGCACCAGATCCGTCGCGGTGGTGCCCTCGCTAAGCGTGCCGGTCAGCTTGAAGCCGACCACGCGCGGAATCAGCATCGACACAGGCTGGCCCAGCATCGCCGCCTCGGCTTCGATGCCGCCAACGCCCCAGCCGACCACGCCCAGGCCGTTGACCATGGTGGTGTGGGAGTCGGTGCCCACACAAGTATCGGGGTAAACCTGCGTCACCCCGTCGGCGTTCTGCCGCGGGAAGGCCACCCTGGCCAGGTGCTCGATGTTGACCTGGTGCACAATGCCGGTGCCTGGGGGGACGACCCGGAAGTCGTCGAAGGCAGTCTGGCCCCAGCGCAAGAACTGGTAGCGCTCCTTGTTACGCGCGTATTCGATCTCGACGTTGCGTTCGAAGGCATCCGGTGCGCCGAACGCTTCGATGATCACCGAGTGGTCGATGACCATCTCGGCGGGCGACAGCGGGTTGACCAGCGCCGGGTCTCCGCCCAGTTCGGCAAGTGCCTCGCGCATGGTGGCGAGATCGACCACGCAGGGCACGCCGGTGAAGTCCTGCATGATGACGCGGGCCGGAGTGAATTGGATTTCGTGGCTGGGTTCGGCGGTCGGGTCCCAATTGGCCAGCGTCTCGATGTCGGCGGCGGTGATGTTCGCCCCGTCCTCGGTGCGCAACAAATTCTCCAACAGCACCTTGAGGCTGTACGGCAACCGCTCCTGCCCGGGAACCGCGTCAAGCCGGAAAACTTCGTATTCCTTTTCCCGAACAGTTAGGGTAGCCTTAGCTTGGTAGCTGTTGATGCTCATAGTTCTCCTCAGGCGCCATTTTCGGTTGGCACTCCGGTCGGTGTAGATCGTCGTGGACTCAGCAAAGCTACACACTCCACATGATGAGTCTGGGGAAACAAATCATAGGCGCTCAGGCCGTCTAACCCATAACCGAGACGCTGGAAGTGCGCCAAATCGCGAGCCAGCGCGGCCGGATCGCAGGCCACGTAGGCGACTGCCCTGGGGCCAGCCGCAGCGATCCTTGCCACCACCGCCTTACCCGCGCCGCTACGCGGCGGATCTAGCACCACCACGTCGGTTGACTTCGGGATGCGAGCGGCCTGCTTTGGCAGCGAGGCCACCTGAAACTCAGCCTCTGGGACGTTGCGGCGAGCCAGCTCGACGGCTCGCCGATTGCCCTCCAACCCCACGACCCGGGCGTCATGCGAGGCCAAGGCGCCGGCAAACAGCCCCACCCCGCAGTAAAGGTCGGCCACCGACTCACCCGCTCTCACCTGCAATCCTGCCAACACCGCTGCCACCAGCTGCTCAGCAGCCGCGGTGTGCGGCTGCCAAAAGCCCTGGGCGTCAACGAGATAATCGCGCTCGGCCACCCGGAACTGCACCTGCCGAGGGCCTTGCCGAACTTTGCCGTCGACCACGACGGTGGTCTCGGCCCCGCGAAAGACCCGCACGCTCGCGGCTTCAGGCCAGCTGGCGGCAAGCTGCTCGTGTCCGGCGATCAGGCAGCCCTGCGAGGGTAACGCCACGATGTCGCTGGAGCGGCGACGATGAAACCCCAGGTTGCCCTGGTCGTCGGTGGCATAGTCCATCCGGGTGCGCCAACCGAACACCGGGGTGACCTCCTCGACCGGACCGTCCCAGTCGATGCCCGCCAGCCGCTGCAGTTGCTCGGCGATCACCGCCGCCTTGAGCTGACGTTGCCGTGGCCCAGCGACATGCTGCCAAGCACAGCCACCGCAGTCGGTGACGATCGGGCACGGCGCCGCGATCCGATCCGGCGAAGCGGAGATCACCTGCTGCACCTGAGCCCGATTAAAGCCCTTGGCTATCGAAGTTATCTTGACGGCAACCAGTTCCCCGGGGATGCCACCTGCGACGAAGTGAACCTTGCCTGCCACCCGGCCGACACACCAGCCACCGTGGGCTACCCGGTCTAGCTCGACCTGGACCACCTCACCGACTTTCACACGGCCCAACGCTAGCTGCTCTAGGCGACTTCATTGCTGAGCCGCACCGAGCAACGGGGCGAAGATGCTTTGCCCAGTTCGCTAGCTGGCGGCCTTGCCATCGATCTCGGCTGGGACGCGTAACCCAAGCGGGGTGCCCGGGCCAGCGGGCTGGTCGTCGCGGCGCACCACCAGGTTGGCAAAGAACTCCACCAGTTCTACGGCGACATTAGGATTCTTCGGTTCTGCCGCTGCCTTTCCGAGCAGGATGCCGTGCAGCAGCCAGCCAGGCCCTTCTACCAGCCAGGTGCGAGTCAGTTGCGCCACTGGCTTGCCGTCAGCGTTTTGGCCGATGCTGCGAACCACCAACTCGGCGCCAAACGGCCCCTTCGATACGGCCACGGTCCCACCGCCGCGGGTAGCAGCGGCAATGTACTCTTCGCGGGTCTCCGCCAGGATGGAGGTTCGGCTTGGCCCAGCTAACACTCTGACCCGCAAGGCCGAATCGGCACTGGTTACTACGAGGGAAGTTGCTTCACCGGAATTAACGTCGGCCAAGCTGATACCAAGCCGGCGATATGGCGTGACGATGAGCGAGCCCAGATCGAATCGCTGCACATCGTCGGCAGTTAGATCAACCTCGTCGATATCGAAAGGTCCCTCATCGCGGCCGTATTCCGCGTCCCATTTCGCCCACTTGGCCCGGTCATCGTCAGTTATTCGCACGCCCCCACTATGGCAGGCATCGCCAGCTGTGACCACTCTCGCTATTGCTGCCCCGTAGAGCCGTAGCCACCCGCGCCCCGGCTGGTGTCGTCGAGTTCGGTGACCGGCCGGAACTTGGCCTGCACATATGGCACGACGACCAGTTGCGCGATGCGATCACCGGCGGCCAGCTGAATCGTGGCGGCGGGGTCCAAGTTGATCAGGCAAACCTTGATTTCGCCGCGGTACCCGCTGTCGATAACCCCAGGCGAGTTGACGATGCTCAGCCCTAGCCGCGCCGCTAACCCCGACCGCGGGGTAACCAACCCGCAGGTTCCCGCAGGCAGCGCGCATCGCACCCCGGTGGGCACCAGCTTGCGCTCGCCGGGCGCCAACTCAACCGGCACGGTGGTACGAAGATCCGCCCCGGCGTCGCCCGGCTGGGCGTACCCAGGGACTAGCTCAGGCTGAGAAACAACAGGCACATCCATGGACTTCTACTTTCAGCAACCGTTGTCGCAACGCATTTTTGCCTCAACCTGGCCAGAATAGCCCGACCAGGCATAATGGATCCCACGAAGGCTAGGAAGGAACGCGTAATGAACCTTGCCCAATCAATGTTGTGGAAGCTGTATGCCGGTATCCTCGGCGCCGCGACCACTGTCGTTGCCCAGAAGCTGGTGACCAAAGCCTGGGAGGCCGCGATCGGCGGCGAACCGCCGGATCCCAACGACCCCGATACTCCCTTGGTTCAGGCGCTTATCTGGGCCATTTCAAGCAGTCTCGGCGTAGGCATCACGCAACTGGCAATGAACCGGTTCATGCAGCGCCGCTGGGCGAAGAGCATGGGCAATACCGCTCCCAGCAAGCTTGGCAACATGCTGGACCTGCAGGCCCGCTAACCAGTTAAACGCAGTCGACGCAGTAGGGCTGGCCGGCCTTCTCTTCGGCCAGTTGGCTCTGCTGCTTCACCAGGAAACAAGCGGCGCACGTGAATTCGTTGGATTGGCGTGGCAGCACCTTGACCGTTAACGATTCATGCGACAGATCCGCACCCGGCAATTCAAACGCTTCTGCGGCCTCGACTTCGTCCTCGTCGACTTTCCCTGAGTTTTGATCGTTACGTCGGGTCTTGAGCTCTTCTAACGAATCCTCACTCATCTCTTCGTCGCTTTTACGAGGGGCATCGTAGTCAGTGGCCATCGTCTTCCTTCCGAACTCAAGAAACTCAGTCGACGCCGTAATGTGTATCACACTTAGCCAAACTTGCAACATCGCCCCCTCGAAACTGTTCAGTCAACCCACGCGCCGATCATGGTTGCCATTGCTGCTGCCTGCTAAGTTGGGACACACAACAACCTGGAGGAGCGTATGGAAAGCACCTTGACGCCGCGCGAAATACAATCGCGGCTGCGCGCAGGTGCGCCCCTGGCAGATGTCGCGGCAGCCGCCAACGTCTCGGTAGATGAGATCGCCGGGTTCGCTGGCCCAGTGCTCGCCGAACGCGAGTACATCGCCACTCTCGCCCAAACTGGCACCTTGCGTAAGCGCGATGAAGGAACCGGACACCGCCGCCTAGGCGACATAGTC
Organism: Arachnia propionica; assembly: GCA_002748325.1. Classification (GTDB taxonomy): domain Bacteria; phylum Actinomycetota; class Actinomycetes; order Propionibacteriales; family Propionibacteriaceae; genus Arachnia; species Arachnia propionica_A. The sequence continues at coordinate 44,081 of PDSD01000022.1, forward strand.
GCGCAACGCGTTGCTGCGCGCGGCTATGAGGCAGAGCTGCTGCAGTGGGATGCGTGGCGGCAACCTGATGGTCAATGGCGGGTTCGAGTCAGCATTGAGATCGCCGCGATGCCCCGCGAAGCCGAATTCATCTTCGATGCTAAGCGTAGGTTCAGCACGGCAGCCAACGAGGATGCCCGGTGGCTGATCGGCGAGAAGCCCCCAGGCAGTACTGGCCCGGAACAGGAACCAACCGTCGATCTTGATGATGAGCTGGCCTTGGTGCGAGCCACCCGGGACGCGGATCAACCCGAGGTGCTGCCGTTCGAAACCGAGGATGAGGGCGGAGCTTACCAATTCGACGCAGACCAAGAAGACCTCGACTCGTTGTACGAGATGTTAAACGTGGTCAGCGATGATTCGGTGCGCATCTACACCGGGCTCGGCGGCGAGGAAATAGCCCAGGGGGAAACGCCGCCCGAAAAAACCGAAGCCGAACCGGCAGAAGCCCAAGAGACTGAAAAGACTGAGCGTAAGCCGACTCGGTCGAAGCGCGGGAAAGGGCGGGCCAAGGTTCCCAGTTGGGACGAGATCCTCTTCGGCGGCCCGGCAACCTAGGCGAACGGTAGCGGCTCGGCCAGCGTGGCCTGGGCTCGAGTCCTGGTCATCCGTCGCCGGTGGTGCGCCCGGCACAGCACCTCGTATCGCACATCAGCGCCATCGTTGGTATCCCCCACCACAATCTGTGAACCCTCGGTAACCATAAGGCCGTTTATGGTGCGCGCATTATGAGTGCCGCGCTTGCCGCACCAGCACAACGGGCCAAGCGGTAGCGTCTCGACCCGATCCGCCAACTCCACCAGCCTCGCCGAACCTGGAAAAAGTTTGGTGCGAAAATCAGCAAGGATGCCGAACGCGTAGCAGTCGATCTGCAATTCATCGACGACCCGGGCTAGCTGATCAATCTGCTCTTCCTGGTAGAACTGCGCCTCGTCACAGACGAGATAGTCCACCCTTCGGCCAGCCACCAGTTCAGCTATGACATACGCCCAGATGTCGAAGTCTGCTGGTACTTCGATCGCGGCCTTGCTCAACCCGATTCTGGAGGTCACGGTGCCGTCGCCGGAGCGATCCTGACACGTGAATAGCCGCCCGGAGCGGCCATTTGTGGATTGGGTGTAGTGAAGCTGCAGCGCCAACGTAGACTTGCCGCAATCCATCGGGCCGGTGTGAAATACCAGCTCAGACATCGCTGTCTCCCACCAATCCCCGGTAAATATCTAGGTACTTTTCGGCGGTGCGCTCCGGCAGCAACTCCGACTGCAGTGAGGATAGCGCCTGGCGCATCTGTGCTCGGCGATTATCATCGGCGAAAACTCGCATGCCTTCGGCGATGGAGTCCGCGTCGGGATCGGTCAGGACCGCCGAGTCGGCAGAGATGCCGAAGTGCAACCGATCGTCGCAGTAAAGCAGCGGGAGCCCGGCAGCTGCCGCCTCGACGATCACGATTCCCTGACTGTCGAAGCGATAGCTAACCAAGACCATCACGTCGGCATCGACCAGTTCTTGCGCGATGTCTTCCAGGGACTTCTTATGGCCCAGGAACTTGATGTTCGAGTCGTCCCCGGCAAGCGCCTTGAGATGCTTTAGCTGATCGCCGTCGCCGACCAGAACCAGTTCGGCGTTCGGCAGGTTGGCCCGTTGAAATGCCTGCACCATGACGTCGACGCGCTTCTCTTTGGCCAGCCGCCCCACAGACAGGAAACGAACTTTAGCGTCATCGCGTTGTCGAGTGACGCGCTGCAACGCTTCCTGCATCCCCCTGGCGATGCCAGTGGGCACCACGTACCCCGGAACGTCGTTGGCGCTGCAGCTGCTGATTAATTCCCGCATGAACTCGCTTGGCACCGTCCAAGCGTCAACTTGGGCGGCAATATCGGCCAGCGACTTCCAGTCGGTCCTTGCCGCCAGCCCGTCGGGCTCTTCCTGTGCGCTTGGCAGCCTCGCGGCGGGCAGGCGTTTCTTGGTGGCCAACCGCAGCGCTGGCAACACCAGTGCGCGATACGACCAGGTGCCCAACAACGCCGCTTTGACGGTGGCGTGGGTGCCGGCAATGTTGGCGTGAAAAGTGTGGACATGCGGAATGCCCTGCAACCTGGCGATCCTGGCGGCCAGCGCGAGTGCCCCGCGGTCGGTGTGCGAGTGCACTAGGTCGAAGCGCCACTTGCGGGTGATGGCTTTGGCCCGCCGTTGCGAATGATGCAGCACCGAAAGATGCGCCGGCAGCCCCTCAATGTAGATAGTCGGGCAGGCGTAGGTTTCGCAATTAATTGGCAGCTCTAGGTGCCGGTTGGGGGCGATGAGAACGACTTGATGCCCGAGCCTAACCAACTCATCAATCTGAGTTTGTACTGACCGACCAATCCCGCCTGAACTTGGGAAAAAATCGTCTATCAGCAACCCAATGCGCATCAACGTCCTCCTGCTATCACCAAGGGTACAAGCATCTCTGCTCGACTCAGCGAACCATGCATGCCAACCAAACTAAACTCCTTGGGGCTTTGGCTTGTCATGATGGCCCAGTCATCGCGCATGGCAACCACCACGTCGCCGATCCGCTGCTGGGCAGGGGGCGCTACCACCGGGCCGAACCAGCCAGCCTCGACTGCTTCCTCGCGCCGCAGCACCAGGGCCCGCTCCCCCAAGAAAGCTGCCCACCTGGCAGCCAATTCGGCCGGGTCACGGGTGTAGACCTGCCGAAAGCGGCCCTCGCCTGCCAGTAGCTCATAGCCGGCTAGCTGTGGCTGTTCTTCGGCGGTGATGCGGTGGTTTTGGGGCACATTGACCATGCCGTGATCGCCGGTGACCAGCAAGCACACCCCGTCGGGCAACGCCGCTTGTAACTGCGAGACTAGGTCGTCAACCTCGGCCAGCCGATCCAGCCACTTCCAGGAGCCGACGCCGTGGCCGTGACCGTCGTGATCCAGCAGGCGATGGTAGGCATAAACCAAGTCGTGGCGGCGGGCGCTGCTGGCTACTAGTTCCGCAAACCTTGCCACGTCTGCTTCCTTAACCACTGGCGCATGTTCAGCGCCGCTGAACGCGATTTGGGTAAGCGCAGTACCAGCGAACTTGGCCAGCGTTACTGACCCAGCGGAGCAGGAATGCTGCGGCAACTGTTCGAAGATCGTGGGAACCAGTTTGAGAGTCGCTGGATCGCTGGGGCCGCCGTCCCAGGTGAGCGCATTGAGTAGCTCCCCCGAGAACGGATTGCGGAAGCTGTAGCCGACTATGCCGTGTTGCCCGGGTGGCAGCCCACAGCCAAGGCTGGTCAGGGAGGTAGCCGTGGTCGACGGAACGCCGCAAGTCAATGTGCTAGCTGGCAGCGAGGTTACGTGGGTGGCGTGCTCGGCATACTGTTGCAGCTGGAGCTGTCCCAAGCCGTCCACCAATAACACCACATAGGTATCAGCCGCCGGGATGTCTATCGCGGCGTTGTTGCCAGTCAGGCGTGCCACGATGCTTGGCAGCAATTGGGCCAGACTTTGGCCGAGGTAGTCGGGGGCCACGAACTCCGGGATCATCGGCCAATCCGTTGCTGCAGCAAAGTCCCAAACTCCAGCAGCTTCTTGGTCGAGGTTGCACCGTCACCAGCCGGGCTCATCCGAACCGTCAGATCGTTTGGCGTGATCGATCCGCTGTAACCGTGATCGGCTGTGCACTCTGGGTCGTCGCAGCCGCCAGTGCCGAAGTCCAACCGTTTCGTGGATCCCCACACCAGGCTCAGCCAGGTTTCGACCAGTTGGGCTTGATCTGGATAACGATCAGGACTGGCCACTGAGCGTGTCACCACTGCAGTGTTGATCGAGTTCAAGGCGACCACTTCGGAACTTGTCAGCGCCCGGTTTGGGTCACCGGCATCACCATCATCGGTGTGACTGATCAGCAAGCAATTCTCGGTGAGTACCAACACTGTCAGGTGGCGATTCACCTCACCATTTGCCAGGGTCGCTTCATGGTGCAGCAGATACCCGACCACAGGTTGGTTACCCAAGGCTGAGGCTATGGCATCAAACACCAAATCCGGGTAGAACCCGGCGTCAACAATCTCGGCAACTAGGTCCTGCGGTAACTGATCTCGTTTGGTCACGGTGGGCACTCCCCCATTCTGGCACGGCTTTCGCTAGGTTTATTCACCATGAGCACTAGGCCTCACTACTCCGCCCGCATTGAGGACGCGTGGCTGCGCCTGCAAACCCGGATCTTACATAGATTCGGCTGGCAGGAAGCAATAGTCGGCTTCACTGGGATCGGCACGCCAGAATACGTTCGCATCCTTGGCCGCGTCGTGCTGCGTCCCCCGAGCCAGCAAGGCATCATGCACCTCGCGCAGGATCTGTTGCGGCGCCGCGGCTGGCGCAACTTTGTGTCGGCACCGCTGCCCGCCGTACGGGTTCTCCTGGTGGTTGGCGAACAAACCATCCCGGTGCAAACAGATCGTGGCGGCTACATTGACGTGCGCGTCAAAAACCCAGGACTGGCGGCAGGCTGGCACCAGGTGCAGATCACCGGCAGCGCCGGGGCTACGGCGAGCATCCCGCTGCAGGTTGTTTCCTCGGCTGAGACCTTTGGCATCGTCTGCGACATCGACGACACCATCATCTCGACCTGGCTGCCCCGGCCGATGATCGCGGCTTGGAACTCGTTTATTCTCACCGAGCAGGCCCGCCAGGCGGTACCCGGCATGGCGCGAATGCTGCAGCAACTCCTGGCCGATCACCCCGGCGCCCCGATCGTCTATGTTTCGACGGGCGCTTGGAACACTTATCCGATGGTCAATCGGTTCCTGGCCAGGCACGGGTTACCGGCTGGCGCGATGCTATTGACCGATTGGGGCCCCACCAACACCGGCTGGTTCCGCAGCGGCGCCCATCACAAGCGCACCTGCCTGCGAGAGCTAGCGCGGGACCTGCCAAATATTCAATGGCTGTTGGTTGGCGATGACGGCCAACACGACCCGGAACTGTATGCCGAGTTCGCCACCTTGCAGCCAGAGCATGTGCGGGCCCGGGCCATCCGGCAGCTCACCCCAGGCGAGCACGCTTTGGCCTCCGGTGGCCTGGTACAGCCAAACTACATTTCTCGCTGGCGACCCGACACGGCGCCCGAGGTTCGTGCCCCGGATGGCGACGGGTTAGCTGATAAACTTCGCGGGATTCTCTAGGGGGCGCTAGGTGGCAAAGACCGCAAAAGTCGAAGAGCACATTCTCGACGTAGACGTGACCGAGGAAATGGAAACCAGTTTCCTTGAGTACGCCTACTCCGTCATTTATTCGCGCGCGCTGCCGGACGCGCGCGACGGCCTCAAACCTGTGCAACGCCGCATCCTCTACACCATGAACGACATGGGGATCCGCCCCGACAAACCCCACGTCAAGTCGGCCCGGGTTGTTGGCCAGGTAATGGGCGTACTGCACCCTCACGGCGACGGCGCCATCTACGATGCCCTGGTTCGGATGGGCCAGCCCTGGGCCGCCCGGCTACCCATGATCGATCCGCACGGCAATTTCGGCTCGCTAGACGCCGGCCCGGCCGCCATGCGCTACACCGAATGCCGGATGGCCGCCCCCGCGATCGCAATGACCGACGGCCTAGACGAAGACACGGTCGATTTTCAGCCCAACTACGACGGTAAATCCAGCGAACCCGCCGTCTTGCCGGCCGCGCTGCCAAACCTGTTGGTCAACGGTGCCACCGGCATCGCGGTGGGCATGGCGACCAACATCGCCCCGCACAACCTCACTGAGGTGGTGGCCGCACTCAAGCAGCTGCTTACCAACCCAAATATTGAGCTCGACGAACTGATGCGCCACCTGCCGGGGCCGGATTTCCCCTCCGGCGGCAAGATCGTCGGGCTAGACGGGATTCGGCAGGCCTACGAGACCGGCCGGGGCTCGCTGAAACTCAGGGCCACCACCCGAATCGAAAAAGTTTCGCCCCGCCGACAAGGCATCGTGGTCACCGAGTTGCCATACATGGTTGGCCCGGAGAAGATCATCGAGCAGCTCAAGAAGGGGGTGCAGGAAAAGAAGCTGAAGGGCATCGCCGATGTCAAAGACCTCAGCGATCTAACCCATGGCACCCGACTGGTCATAGAGGTCAAGAACGGCTTCAACCCCGAGGTTTTGCTGCAGCAGCTCTACAAGTCCACCAAGCTCGAAGACAGCTTCGCCATCAACGCCGTCGCGCTAGTAGAGGGCCAGCCGCGGGTCATGCCCATGCGGGAGCTGCTTGAGGTGTTCTTGGACCATCGGCTCGAAGTTACCCAGCGCCGCACCGAGTACCGGCTGACGAAGGCCACCGACCGGCTACACCTGGTACGCGGCCTGCTCACCGCGATAATCGACATCGACGATGTGATCGCCATCATCCGCAGTTCGGAGAACGTGGCCGAGGCGCGAACCCGGCTAACCGGGGCCTTCGACCTTGACGAGGTGCAGGCCAACTACATCCTGGACATGCAGCTGCGGCGGCTGACGAAGTTCTCCACCATTGAACTGGAGAAAGAGGCAGAGGAGCTGCGAGACCAGATAGACGAGCTGCAAGCAATCCTTGCCAGCGACGAGCGGCTGCGGGGTGTGGTCGCCGAAGAACTGGATGCCGTGGTCGCAAGTTTTGGAACCCCACGGCGCACCGTACTGCTGGCTGGCGACGGCCAGGCGAGCGTTGCGACCGCCGCCCCCCTTGAGGTGCCAGACGATCCCTGCCGGGTACTGCTCGGCGGAGCCGGACTTGTCGCACGCACCGCTGGTGTGGACCCGCTACCGACCGAAGGACCGCGAGCAGACCACGACGTTATTCGTAGCCTGGCGGTGACCACTGCCCGCGGCCAATACGGCGTTGTCACCAACCGGGGTCGGCTGGTACGCCTCAATGCCATCGAATTGCCCGAAGTGCCGTTGACGGCCACGGCGCCCACCTTGCGGGGTGGCTCGCTAACCAAGGAATTGTGGCCGCTGGCAGCAGACGAAGTTCCCCTCGCGGTGATCTCCCTAACCGAAGAAACCCGTGGGCTGGCGGTCGGCACAAAACAAGGCATCGTGAAACGAGTCACCCCTGAAATCTTGACCAAAGACTCTTGGGAAATCATTCGGCTAGCCGATGCCGACGAGCTCGTCGGAGCCATTGAATTAAGCCCCGAGCATGAGGACCTAGTCTTCATCACCGCCAAGGCCCAGCTACTGCGGTTTTCCGCGGACCTGGTTCGGCCGCAAGGCCGCGCTGGCGGCGGCGTCGCCGGTATCAAGCTAGCTGCGAACGACCAAGTCGTCTGCTTTACCGCCGCGATTCCGGAGCGGGATCAGGTGGCCACGATCGCTGGGTCGGCTAGTTCGCTGCCGGGCACTGAACCCGGGGCAGCCAAAGTCACGCCGTTGGGGTTGTATCCCAGCAAAGGACGAGCAACCGGCGGAGTGCGCTGCATGCGGTTCCTGGTCGGGCAAGACACCTTGCTCTCCGCCGCCGTCGGCCCCGCCCCGATCATTGCGCAGACCGAGACCGGTGCCCCAGTTGAGCTGCCGGAGCCGGTGACCAGCCGGGATGGTTCGGGAACGCCGCTGCAGCATCCGGTGACCGCGATGGCAGGCCGCCCCGCCTAAACGTCGATCTGCTCTGCGGCCAAGCTGTAGGCGCCAGCCACGATGAAGTCCCGCCGGGGCCCGACCTCCGAGCCCATGAGCATCTCGAAGACCGCTTCTGCGCGTTCGGCGTCGTCCACGGTGAGCCGCCGCAGGGTTCGTCGGCCCGGATCCATGGTGGTTTCCTTGAGCTGCGCCGCGTCCATCTCACCCAGGCCTTTGTAGCGCTGCGGCTCCTTGAACGCCTGCCCCTTCTTGGTAAGCTCCGCAGCCTTCCGCTGGTACTCCTGATCGGTGTAGGTGTAGATGTAACGCGGCTGCTTGCGCTTTGGCTTGATCAGCTCGAAGCGATGCAGCGGCGGCACCGCCGAATACACCCTGCCCTGCTCGACTAACGGCCGCATGTAGCGGAAGAACAGCGTTGCCAGCAGCGTGCGAATGTGGGCACCATCGGAATCGGCGTCGGCCATGAAGATGATCTTGCCGTAGCGGCAGGCGTCCAAATCGAAGCTGCGGCCAGAACCGGCACCAACAACCTGGATGATGGAAGCACACTCCGCGTTCTTAAGCATCTCCCCCAGCGAAGCCTTCTGCACATTGAGGATCTTGCCGCGGATCGGCAGCAGCGCCTGGAACTCGGAGTTGCGGGCAACGTTGGCGGTACCCAGGGCCGAGTCGCCCTCGACGATGAATAGTTCGGTTTCGTCGGTGTCGCTGGAGCGGCAGTCCTTTAGCTTCGGCGGCATCGTCGAGGACTCCAGCGCGTTCTTGCGACGCTGGTTGTCTCGCTGGGCGCGGGCCTGCACCCTGGTGCGGGAAGCGCCCACTACCTTTTCCATCAGTGTTCGGGCGACGGTGCGCACCGATGGCTTGGTGCTGGTCAGGTACTTGTTTAGTTCCCGCTCCACGATCCGTCTCACGATGCGCTGCACCGGTGGGGTGCCGAGCACTTCCTTGGTCTGCCCTTCGAACTGGGGCTCTGCCAGGTTGACGGTCACGACGGCGGTCAGCCCCTCCAGGCAGTCATCCTTGACGACTTCTTCGCCGGACTTGAGCAGCCTGGTGCCGTCGAGCGACTTCACGAACGCCTTGGTCAGACCCCGCTCGAAGCCGCTGACGTGGGTGCCGCCCTTGGGTGTGGCGATGATGTTGACGAACGACCGCACCACCGTGTCGTAGCCGGTGCCCCAGCGCAACGCGATGTCGACATCTATCTCTCGTTCCACGTCCGTCGGCATCATGGCGCCAGAGTCGTCTAGCACCGGCACCGTCTCGGTGAACGTGTCCTTGCCCTGAATCCGCAGCACGGGCGACAGCTCCGGATCGGGCGAAAGGTAGTCGACGAACTCGGTGATTCCGCCGACGTGATGGAACTCTTCTACGTTCGGTTCGGCAGGATCGCGGTGGTCGCGCACCACTAGCTTGAGCCCGGGCACCAGGAACGAGGTCTGGCGACTGCGCTGGTGCAGCTTTCGCAGCGACATCTCCGCGTTCGGCAAGAAGATTTGCCGGTCCGGCCAGTAGGTGATCCGGGTGCCGGTGACCCCCTTGCGCACCTTGCCTACTTCGCGCAGCCCGCCACCCGGGGTGAACGGCGCGTCAGGACCGTCGCCGTCGAATTGGCCGGGGACGCCGCGGCGGAAGCTCATTGCCCAGGTTCGGGAATCACGGTCGACCTCGACATCAAGGCGGGCCGATAGCGCGTTGACCACGGATGCGCCGACGCCGTGCAGGCCGCCGGAGGCACGATAGGAGTCGGAGCCGAACTTGCCACCAGCATGCAGCCGCGTGAACACCACCTCGACGCCACTGAGTCCGGTGCGGGGCTCCTTGTCGACGGGGATGCCGCGAGCATGATCGACCACATTCACCGAGCCGTCTGCCCGCAACGTGACCTCTATCTCGTCGCCATGCCCGGTCAGCGCCTCATCCACTGCGTTGTCGATGATCTCCCACAGGCAGTGCATGAGACCGCGGGTATCGGTGGAGCCGATATACATCGCGGGTCGTTTACGGACGGCCTCGAGCCCTTCTAAGACCAGTAGGTGCTTAGCTCGGTAGCTTCGGGAGCCGGATTGTTTCGACTTATCTTGCGCCATCACCGCGCTAGGTTACCCGCAGCAGCCTCGTTGGGGCGGATCCGCCACGGCCTGATGAGTTTTTGTTGCCACGCTCGGGAACAAAACTAGGCAGCCGCGCGTTGTAGGCTGTGATGGACATGACCAAATCTTGCGAAGAGACTCAACTCACCGCTGTCGACCGGTGCGACCGGTGCGGCGCCCAGGCCTACCTGCGCGTCATTCTGCCTTCCGGCGGCGAACTAATGTTTTGCGCGCATCACGCCGCGCAGCACCGCGAGAAACTCGATCAGATCGCATCAAAGGTGCAAGACGAGACCAGCCGCCTCTACCGCTGACAGCCCAACCTCCCCTGCTGCCAGGCACTGATCATCCGGCGCGCAATAGAGGTTCCGGTCGGCAACTGCAGTTCGCCGGTGCGCAGCGCGTGGTCTAGTTCAGCTCTAGCAACGAACCTAGCTGCTGCGATCTCCGCCCCGTCTGGTTCCGGTAAGCCAACTGTGGTGCAGGCGAAGAATCCCAGCATCAACGACCGCGGCATCGGCCAAGGCTGCGAGCCGAAGTAGTGGAGTTGGTCAAGTGGCAAGCCGACCTCTTCGAGCACCTCGCGGTGGACAGCCTGCTCGGCTGATTCACCTGGCTCGATAAAGCCCGCGACCAGCGAGTGTCTGCCCGCCACCTTGGCGACGTGCTGTACCAGCAGCAATCGGTCTGCGCGATCTGTGACGGCGACGATGACAGCTGGGTCCTGCCGCGCGAACTGCAGCTCGCCGCAGTCGGCACATACTCGTCGCGCGCCCACAATGGTTGGGCAAGTTGCCCCGCCGCAGTGTTCGCAGTTGGGGGCCCCGGCATGCCAGCGGCCAAGCCACACCGCCGCCGTCACTAACTGCCGCCACTGCGGGGTGACCTGCCGCCAATCTGCCCATTGTGAAGTCACCGCTGCGGCTTCGGTTCGCACAAACCAGGAACGGCCCTGCCATTGCCCTAGGTATAGGTCATGGCTACCGGGTGTGCCTTCGGCACGAAACACTTCTGGTTCATCGCCGTCGACGCGGACCTGGCCAGAGCCGTCGACGTGCAGCAGCCAGGCTTCTTCCCACTTGGCTGCCGCCTCGGTTTCGGTTAGCTCGGGCCGCAGCAATTCAGCCGCCTCATGCCACTCCACTACTGCTTTCCCCCTTTGCTCAACAACTGTTCGATTGCGTCTTCAGGTGGCTCCACCAACTCCAGCTGGTCCTTAGCCACGTGATAGAACCCAAGCCGGATCTCGGCTTCCGGCACGTCATGGGTGAGGGCCCATGCCCGCCGGTAAACCGCGAGCTGGATCGGATCGGCACCGCCACTGCCAGTCTTCCAGTCAACAATCAGCCAGTGGCCGGTTTTTTCTCGGTAAACCGCATCAATCTGGCCACGCACCACGTGCTGGCCGACTGGGAACTCGAAGGCAACTTCTACGGCGGCCGGGATTCGGCTAGCGAACTGTCCCTGCTCAAAGCACTGGATGAGTTTTTCCAGCTCCGGTGGCCTGGGAGGCTGCAGCTCAACCAGGTCTAGCTCGGGTTGATCACCGAACCGCTCTTGCACCCAGGCATGGAATTGAGTGCCCAGTTGGGCGGCTCGCTGCGGGCGCCGCGGCATTCGCCGCACTAGTTGTTGGGCAAAGCCATCGGGCCTGGTGCCCAGCACCACCAGCTCAGAGGCGGTGAGTCCGGGCGGCAACGGTTGCGACGGCTCGCTGGGTAGCCGCTGGGCTACCAACGCTTCGATGTTGGCATCCCACCGTGCCAGTTGCTGCAATTCTTGCTGGGTGGCTACCTGGCCGCGCCATACCCAGTCCTCGGCCGCGGTCTCGGCCTGCTCGACCAGGGCTTGGCCCTCGCTGATACCCGATTCCCAGGCGG
>PDSD01000002.1 GCA_002748325.1 Arachnia propionica
AACGGCGTCCTGTGCGAGGTGGAAACCGACAAGGCCACCATGGAGGTACCGTCGACCGCCGCTGGCACCGTGTTGAAGATTCTGTGGGCCGAGGGTGACGACGTGCCGGTCAAGGACCCGCTGCTGGTGGTGGGAGACCCCGGTGAGGACCCGGCCCCCGTCTTAGCTGAAGCCGGTTGGGGTGGCGAGGCGGCCGAGGAGCCCGCACCCGAGAGCGCCGCTCCCGTTGCGGCAGCTGCACCGGCGGAGCCCGCCGCTCCGGCCTACGATTCCCGCCCCGCTACCGGGGTAAGCCCGCGGGCTCGAAACCTTGCTGATACCAACTCACTGGACGTGGGCAGCATCGAGGCCGGCAGTGGCCCCGGTGGCCGCGTCATCGAGCGAGACGTGGCGGCCGCCCTGGCCGACGGCCCCGCCACCCGGGCGGCGGCCCGCGCTGGTGGTGCTGGCCAGGCTGGTGTGGTGGGCACCGGTCTTGGCGGCCGCGCGACGGCCGCCGACGTGGCCAGCGGCCAGGCGGCAGTCCCGGTGCTCGCGGCTGCGGCGGATTACCCCGGCCCGGTTACCGAGGCGCCACTCAAGGGCATCCGCAAGACCATCGCCGACCGGATGATGCACTCGCTGGCCTCCAGCGCCCAGCTCACATACACCGCTACCGCCAACGCCCAGGGGCTGTTGGATCTGCGCAAGAAGCTCAAGCACAGCGATCCCGACCTCGGCCTGAGCGGCATCACCATCGGCGACCTGGTTGGCTTCGCGGCGGTCAAGACCGCGCTCAAGCACCCCAGCCACAACGCCCATCTGGCCGACGGCACGCTCACCACCTTCGAGCGCGTCCACCTGGGCTTCGCGTGCGACACCCCGCGCGGGCTGCTGGTGCCCACCGTGCGTAACGCTTGCCAGCTTTCGCTCAAGCAGTTCTCGGATCTCAGCAAGGAACTGGCCTTCCAGGCCATCGACGGCAAGATCGACCCGGAGCTGCTGAGCGGCGCGACCTTCACCGTCAGCAACCTGGGCGGCTTCGGTATCGAGAGCTTCACCCCGTTGCTGAACGTGCCGCAGACCGCGATACTCGGCGTGGATGCGATCATTCCGCGCGCGGTGATAACCGCCGATGGCAGCGTCGGGGTGGAGCAGCGCATCGGCTTCTCGTTGACCGCCGACCATCGGGTAATCGACGGCGCGGATGCGGCCCGCTTCCTCGCCGACCTGGCCAAGGCCATTGAAAACATCGACACCACGGTACTGGGCTGAAGGAGAACCTGATGAGTGACTTTGACGTCATAGTGCTGGGCGGCGGCCCCGGCGGCTACGTCGCGGCCGAACGGTTGGGGCACGCCGGTAAGAAGGTGCTGCTGGTCGAGCAGGAGGCGCTGGGGGGCACCTGCCTGAACGTCGGCTGCATCCCCACCAAGTCGTTGCTGAGCGGGGCCAAGGTCTATGCCCACGCCAAGCACGGCGAGCAGTTCGGCGTGATCGCCCCGGACGCGAGCGTGGACTGGGCTGCCATGCAGGCCTGGAAGGCCAAGACCGTGACCACGCTGGTGGCTGGGGTCGGCATGGCCGAGAAGCGGGCCGGGGTCACCGTCGTGACCGGGCATGGCACCTTCGAGGGGCCGGGCCGGGTCTCGGTCGGCGACGATCACTACACCGCCGATCACGTCATCCTGGCTACTGGCTCGGTGCCGGTCATGCCGCCCATTGAGGGCAGCGTCGACAACCCGGCCGTGGTGGACTCCACCGGAATGCTTGCGATCGAGGATATCCCGAAGCGGCTGTGCGTCATCGGCGGCGGCGTCATCGGGCTGGAGTTCGCCAGCCTGTTCGCCACGCTGGGCAGCAAGGTCGACGTCATCGAGATGATGCCCGAGATCGCCCCGATGATGGATCACGAGCTGGCGCCGCAACTGCGCAAGGCCATCGACGCCGACTTCCACCTGGGCTGCCGGGTGACCCGCCTGGACGGCGGCACGGTCTACTACGCCCAACCCGACGGCACCGAGGCATCGGTAACGGCAGACGTGGTGCTGATGGCCATCGGCCGCAAGCCGCTCGTGACGGGCTGGGGCGCAGAGAGCACCGGCCTGGATTACTCGGGTGCGGGCATCGTGGTCGACGACCGGATGCGCACCAACCTGCCCAACGTGTGGGCCATCGGCGATGTCACCGGACGCTCGATGCTGGCTCACGCGGCCTACCGCATGGGTGAGGTGGCCGTAGCCAACATCCTGGATCCGCAGGCCCACCGCCGTGGCGAGATCATGCGCTGGGGCATCGTGCCCTGGGCGATCTACAGCCTGCCCGAGGCCGCTGGCATCGGGCTCACCGAGCAGGCGGCCAAGGCCGAGGGGCGCGAGGTCGTGTGCGCCATGGTGCCCGGGGCCATGTCCGGCCGGTTCGTCGCCGAAGAGGGCGTCAAGGGCATCGGTGCGGCCAAGGTCGTCGTCGACGCCGCCACCCAGCAGGTGCTCGGCGTGCATGTGCTCAGCCCGTACGCGTCCGAGATGATTTGGGGCGTCTCGGCGGTGATGGAAACCGAACTCAACCTCACTGATCTGCGCCAGCTTGTCTTCCCCCATCCCACTGTCAGCGAATTAATTCGAGAAGCCGCCTGGGCGTTGCCCGCCTAGCAAAGGAGAAAACCCAGAAATGACCAAGTCACTTATCGTCGACCCGAGCAGCGTGCGCGCCAAGGGAGTCATTGAGATTCCTGACATCCCCGTCAACGCCTACGAGCCGGACTTCAAGGCCGAACTGAAAAAGTACGGCAAAGAGGGTCTGATCCAGATTCTGCGCGACATGATCGCGGTGCGCGAGTTCGAGACCATGCTGAACTCGATCAAGACCACCGGCGCCTGGATGGGCATCGAGTACAACCACCGCGGCCCGGCCCACCTGTCCATCGGCCAGGAAGCCGCCGTCGTCGGCCAGTCCTACCTGCTGGAGCCGCACGACTTCCTGTTCGGCTCGCACCGCAGCCACGGCGAGATCCTGTCCAAGGCTTACTCGGCCGCCCGCCACCTGCCCGAGGCGGAACTGACCGCCATCATGGAAGGCTTCCTGGACGGCGAGACCCTGAGCTTCGCCCGCAAGGTCAGCGACGACGGCCTGGCCGACGTGAGCGAGAACTTCATCCTGTACGGCACGGTCGCGGAGATCTTCGCCCGCAAGGCTGGCTTTAACCGCGGCCTGGGCGGCTCCATGCACGCCTTCTTCGCGCCGTTCGGCTCGATGCCCAACAACGCGCTGGTCGGCGGCTCCGCCGACATCGCCACCGGCTCCGCCCTGTTCAAGCGCGTCAATCGCAAGCCCGGCATCGTCATCGCCAACATTGGTGACGCCTCGATGGGCTGCGGCCCGGTGTGGGAGGCCATGATGTTCGCCGCCATGGATCAGTACCGCACGCTGTGGCAGCACGGCGTCGAAGGCAACCCGCCGATCTGGTTCAACTTCTTCAACAACTTCTACGGCATGGGCGGCCAGACCTCCGGCGAAACCATGGGTTACGACATCCTGGCCCGCGTCGGCGCCGGGGTAAACCCCGAAGCCATGCACGCCGAGCGCGTCGACGGCCTCAACCCGCTGGCCGTGGCCGACGCAGTGGCTCGCAAGCGCGAAATCCTGGAGTCCGGTCACGGCCCCGTGCTGACCGACACCATCACCTACCGCTTCTCCGGCCATTCGCCCTCGGATGCCTCCAGCTACCGCAGCAAGGAAGAGGTCGAGCTGTGGGAGGCCCATGACGGCGTCAAGAACTACGGCCAGTACCTGATTGACAACAAGGTGCTCACCCAGTCCGACATCGACGACATGCGGGCAGCCTTCGATGAGCGCCTGGCCAAGGTCATCAAGATCGCGACCGCCGACGAGGAATCCTCGCCGCGGGTGCACATGGACTTCATCGAGACCGTGATGTACTCCAACGGCAACAAGGAGAAGCTGGCCGACGGCGAGCCCGAGCTGCTGGAGCCGCTGGCCGAGAACGCCCGGGTCAAGTCGCTGGCCAAGAAGATCCGCACCGCCAAGGACGAAAACGGCAAGCCGGTGAGCAAGGTCAAGGCCTACTCCTACCGCGATGCCCTGTTCGAGGCGATCGCCCACCGCTTCGCCACCGACCCGACGCTGTGCGCCTGGGGCGAAGAAAACCGCGACTGGGGCGGCGCGTTCGCCGTCTACCGCGGGCTGACCGAGCTGCTGCCCTACCACCGGCTGTTCAACTCGCCGATCTCCGAGGCCGCCATCGTCGGCGCCGGTGTCGGCTACGCCCTCTCGGGCGGCCGCGCGCTGGTCGAGCTGATGTACTGCGACTTCCTCGGCCGCGCCGGTGACGAGGTGTTCAACCAGGCCGCCAAGTGGCAATCCATGTCGGCCGG
>PDSD01000003.1 GCA_002748325.1 Arachnia propionica
GCCGTGGGCCGGGTGATCTCCCCATTGACGCCGGGATTGATCACCAGTTGCAGCCCGGCATCGACCGAGACGATCGGTTTCCCGGCCAGCGCCGCCTCATGCAACACGAGCGCCTGGGTATCGGTCAGGCTCGGGAACGCGAAAATGTCACACATTTGGTAGAACGCGCCGAGGTCATCGCGCTTCTGCTCGCCGGGCAGCGCCAGCCAGCCCTCGTCGCGGCACGACGCGAGCAACCGCTTGATGCGCGGATAGCGCTGCCAGTCACCGACGATCATCAGTCGGGCATCCGGGCGGCGGGCCCGAACCAGCCGGAACGCCGATATCAGCAGCGGCATCCCCTTCTCCGGCGCGATCCGGCCCGCATACAACACCAACGGCCCGGCTTCGCGGGGCACCGGCGGCGGTCCTTCGGGCAACGGATCCACGCCGTTGGGAACCACCATCACCTTGGCCGCGGGGGCCAACTCTAGGCAGCGACCCGCCGTCTTGGGTGACGGGGTGGTAACCAGCACGGCGGCCTCTAGCATCCGCTGCGACAGCCCCAGCAAGGACGCCTGCGATTTGCCTCGGCTCTCGAACCGGATCTGCGCCTGGCGCAGCGCGGCCGAATCCATCACCTCACCCCGGGTGTAGCGGGCATAGCCCTTGAGTACCTGATCCAGGATTGGCAGGACCGCCGAATAGTGGTCGGCGTAGGCGTCGAAGTCGGTGTGCCAGGTCATCATCATGGGCACCCCCAACCGTTTCGCGGCCAGCACGCCGAGGAAGCCGACCACGCCGAAGCCGTGCACGTGCAACACGTCCGGTTTCAGCTCTGCCAGCCGATCAATGGTGCGCTGAAAATGTCGGCCGTTGGCGACCCGGGTAGGCATGCTCGGCACCCTCATGGACGGTATTCGCAGCTCGGTGCGGCCGGGACGCCCGGCGTGCGGATTGGGTCCCTTCGCTCGGGGGGCCACCACGATCACCTCGTGCCCGGCGTCAAGTAGGTTGCCCTCAAGTTGCTGGACAGCGAACATCAGGCCGTTGGAACCTGGCCCGTAATTGTCGGTAAACTGCGCGACTCGCAGCCGACGCACATTGGCGGAAGCATCGCTCACGCCGTCACTCTATCGGACAATGCCGGGTTAGCGAACAATGCGGAAAACCCGATCACAAGCGGCCAGCGCTGCCGCGGTCTCATGATCCAGATGCTCGGTGGGCTCGTCCAGGATGATGACGTCGCGCTCATCGGCCAACACCCGGGCCAGCGCCAATCGGCGGCGCTGGCCACCAGACAGCGTGGAGCCAGCTTCCCCGACGACCAGGTCAAGCGGCAGGTCGAGCCCGGCGTGCTGCAGCGCGGCACGCACCTGCTCGTCGGTGGCGTCCTTGTTGCCGATGCGCACATTCTCGGCGACGGATGTGGCGAAGATGTGGGCGTCCTGGGACAGGTAGCCGACTCGGCCACCGCGATCCACGCTGCCCGCCTTGGCGGGAATCAGGCCCATTATGGTGGCCGCGATGGTGGTCTTGCCGCTGCCGGAGGCACCAACTAGCGCGACTTTTTCACCGGGGTCGATGCTCAACGTGATGTCGGTCTGCACCGGCTGGGAGCCGGGCCAGCCAACGCTCAGCTGTTCCAGCCGCAACCCAGGTTCGGTGTCCAGCCGGGGTTGGGCGTCGCCGGAGCCGATCGGATCTGCTTCAAGCACCTCTTGGACGCGATCCAGCGCAGAGCGGGCCCGGGTATAGGTTTGGGCCGCTTGCGCGAAGGTGGCGAGCACCTCGTGCAAGGCCAGCGGCGTGATCACCAGCACGGCCAGCAGCCGGGGCTTTAGGTCGCCGTCGACGACGGCCTGGCCGCCGATGATCAGGGCGGCCACCACTGCCAGCCCGGCGGCGATGATCTGGGCCGCGGTGGCGATGCCCCGCACCCACGCTGCCCGGGCCTCCAGTCGCCGCAGTTCGGCGTCGGTATCCAGCGCGGCTGCGATTGCCGGTCCGGCCGCGTTGTAGGCGACCAGGTCGGTGCTGGTGCGGGAAATCTCGCGCACCTGGTCGGCCAGCTTGCCGCGGGTCGGCACGGCAGCCAGGTCGCTCGCTAGCGTGGCGCGCTGCGCCAACAGCGGTACGACCACCCCGGCCAGGACGGTGCTGCCAAGCAGGATGGCGGCCGAGGCGGGGGAGAAGATGCCGAGCACCACGGTGGTGCCGACGATCACCAAGGAGGCCGACAGCACCGGGATCGCGACCCGGACCACCACGTCTTGAATTGCCTTGATGTCGGCGACGATGCGGGTCAGTAGATCGCCTCGGCGTTGTCCGACGAGCGTGGTGGCGCTGAGCCGGTCATAGACCGAGACGCGCAGCGCCGACTGCATCCGCAGCGCCACATCGTGGCCGACTAGCCGCTCGGCGTAACGGAACACGCCACGGGAGATACCAAAGGCGCGCACGCCGACTGCGGCGGACTGCAGGTACAGCACCGGCGGCATTTCAGCCGCGCGGCTGATCAGCCAGGCCGACAACCCCATTAGCGCCACAGATGCACCCGAGGCCAGGCTGGCTAGGAATACCGACAGGGTGAAGCGGCGGCCGCCATTCGGGGTGGCACGCAACAGGTTTACTACGAGCCGTCGCATCAGATCACCTCGACCACGCGGTCGGCGGCGGCCAGGACGCTCGGCCGGTGAGACACGATCAGGGCGCCAGCGCCGGAATCCTTCACGGCCCGCACGACGCGCGCCTCAGCATCCGCGTCCAGCCCGGCGGTGGGTTCGTCCAACAGCAGCAGGTCGGCGTGGCCGTGGCGGATGTGCAGTAGCGCCCGGGCCAGCGCGACCCGGCGGCGTTCGCCTGCAGACAGGCCCTCGCCGTCGTCGCCGACGGATTTGGCCAGGTCGAAGTCGGCCCCAGCGTCGCGCAGCGCGGCGGTGAGTTGGGCATCGGTGGCGGCCGGGTGGCCCAGGGTGACGTTGTCGCCGACCGTGCCGCTGATCATGCCTGGGTCTTGCGCCACCCAGGCGATCCGGTCATGCCAGGAGGCCAGGTCCAGCTGCTGCAGGTCGGTGTCGGCGACCAGCACCTCGCCATCGTCGGCGGCCAGGAAACCCATCGCCAGTCGCAGCGCGGTGGACTTGCCGCCTCCGGAGCTGCCTTTGATGCCGACCACCTCGCCGGGCTGGACACTCAGATTAAAGTCTTGTAACGCCGGTTCGGCCGCTCCGGGATAGGTGTAGCTGACGTTGCGCAGCTCCAAGCTGCTCGGCCCGCTCAGCTGCTTGGTGCCGGGGTGCGGCTCGCCCGCGTCGATGATTTCGAAGGCGGCGTCTGCGGCGGCCACGCCATCGACCGAGTCGTGGAAGTGAACGCCGACCTGGCGCACCGGCAGGAACGCCTCGGGGGCCAGCACCAGGACGAACAGGGCTGGCTGGAAGTCGATCTCGCCGTAGACCAGCCGGAAGCCGACGGTGACGGCGATCACGGCCACGGACAACGTGGCCAACAGTTCCAGGGCCAACGCTGACAGGAAGGACACGTACAGCACCTTCATGGTGGCCCCGCGGTATTTTTCTTCGCTGAGTTCGACGCCGCGGCGCTGCGCCCGGGCGCGGGCGAACGCCTGCAGGGTTGGCAGGCCCGCGATCAGGTCGGCGAAGTGGTTGGCGAGCCGGTCGGCGGTGTTGAAGCTGCGCTTGGTGGCCTTCTCGGTGGTCCAGCCGATCAGCGCCATGAATACTGGGATCAGCGGCAGGGTGATCGCCATGATGATGGCCGACGGCCAGTCCGTCAGCAGCACGGTGAAGCCGACGATGAACGGCACGGTAGCCGCGAGGCCCAGCTGCGGCAGGTACTTAGAAAAATAGCCGTCTAGGTCGTCCAGGCCCGTGGTCATCAGCCGAACCAGCGACGTCGAGGTTGCCGCCGGCGTCACCGGACGGGCGACCGAAGCGGCCAGCAGGTCTCGGCGCAACTGCGACTTCACCGCCGCCGCCGAGCGGTGCGCCAGCACCGAATTGCCCCAGCCTAGGACGGCCCGCCCCAGGAACACCCCCGACAGGGCTACCAGCAGCCAGACCCAGTTGTCCGGCAGCCGGTGCTGATCAAATACCGTGGCGATGCCCTCGGCCAGCAGCGCGGCCTGCCAGATCATCAGCACGGCAGTGGCCACGCCAACAAGCACCGAGGCGACCAGGTAATTCCTGGTCGCCCCGGCGCGTTTCGCTAATCGCGGATGAACGGGTCCCGCCATGCGGTCTAGGCTACCGCCTCAACCGGATCGGGGATGTTCTTGGTGCTGATCCGCTTGTGGAAGACCCAGTAAGACCAGGCCTGGTAAGCCAGCACGATCGGCACGAAGATCGCGGCCGCGACAGTCATCAGCGTGAGCGTGGTCTCCGAAGAAGCCGCGGTCAGGATGTTGAGCCGCTCAGTGGCCGCCACCGAGGTGTCCTGAGCGAACCCGATGTTGCCGTACAGCCGCAGGAAGATCGTCACGATCAGCATCGCGATGGCAGCACCGGTCATGATGAACCCGATGCCGTCGCGGCCCTTGCGGGTCAGCAACAGGCTGGCCGCCAACGCAACCACCGAGACGATGCCGGTGACCCAAGCGAAGATCGACAGATCGCCGAACTCGCTCTTAGCCGGGTAGAAGATGTTCTGCGCCACTACGTAGGCCAACAGCAGCACCAGCGCGAGAATGCCAACCATGCCGGATAGCTTGCTGGCGGCTTGCTGGATCTCGCCCTTGGTCTTCAGCGCGATGTAGGCCGCGCCATGGGTCAGGAACAAGGTGACGAACAGCAGACCGCCCACTAGGGCGAACGGGCCAAACAGACCCCAGAAGCTGCCGTTCCATACCAGGCCGTCGTTCGCCAGGCCGATGGCCATATTGGCGAAACCGACGCCGAGCACCAGGGTGGGCAGGAAGGAACCGAGGATGATGAACGTGTCGAACATCGTCCGCCACTTCGGATCGTCATTCTTGGCCCGGTACTCGAAGGCGACACCACGGATGATGAGGCCGACCAGCACTAGGAACAGCGGCAGATAAAGCCCGCCGAATAGCGAGGCGTACCAGCCGGGGAAGGCCGCGAAGGTAGCGCCACCGGCGGTGAGCAGCCACACCTCGTTACCGTCCCAGACGGGGCCGATGGCGTTGATCATGACCCGACGGGTCTTGTTGTCCTTACCCAAAACGGGCAGCAGCATGCCGACGCCGAAGTCGAATCCCTCAAGGAAGAAGAAGCCAACCCACAGCACGGCGACGAGGATGAACCAAACAATGGCCAGAGCCGGAACAGATTCAAGCAACATAATCATTTACTCCTAGGCTCAGTACGCGAACGACATCGGAGCGTCGTCGTCGGTTCGTTCGCATACTTCCAGAAGAGCGAGACCTCGATGACGGCTAGGCCTCCGTAGATCAGGGTGTACAGCACCATGGTCAGCGCAACCTCGGCCACCGACACGGTGGGCGAGATACCCAGCTGGGTGGGCATGACGCCGTACACGATCCAGGGCTGGCGGCCCATTTCGGTGAAGATCCAGCCGAACGAGATCGCGAACAGCGGTAGCAACGGCGCGGCGATCATCAGGGTCGTCCACAGCTTGCTCGGCTTCGGCGCTCGACCCTTGCGGGTCACCCACAGCACGTACAGGCCGATCAGGGTGCCGAGCAGCCCCATGCCGATCATCAGGCGGAAGGTCCAGTAAGAAACCACGATGCTCGGGATCGGATCGATATCGTAGCCAGCTGCCTGCATCTCGGCGACCTTGGTCGCCAACTCGTCGGCGTACTGCTCCTGCAGCTTGTTCTTTTCGCCGTCGTAGTTCAGGATGCCCTGCTCGGCGAATTCCTTGCGGATGGTGTCGACGCCCTTGATCTCGTCCTTGCCAGCTATGAAGCCAAGCACGCCGGGGACCTTCAACTCGAAGTAAACTTCTTCGCCAGACAGATCGCTGAACCGAACCAGCGAGAAGTCCGAGGTGTCCTCCAGTGCGCCCTCGGCGGCAGCCAGCTTGGCGGGCTGATCGACGGTCATCATCTTGCCGAGCACGT
>PDSD01000004.1 GCA_002748325.1 Arachnia propionica
ATTGCTGCCTACGGCATCAACATCGATCGAGCCGAGGAGGCAATGGCCATCGACTCGCTTGATTTCGCTCGAATGCTGTGCGACATCAACATTCCACGGGAGCAAATCATCCCGCTCACCACAGCCATGACCCCTGCCAAGGTGACGGAAGTGGTCGGCAAGATGAGCGTCCTGGAAATGATGATGGCGGTCACCAAACTCCGCGCCCGGGAACAACCCGCTAACCAGTGTCACGTCACCAATCTGGCTGACAACCCGGTGCAAATCGCAGCTGACTCAGCCGAGGCGGCGCTGCGCGGCTTCGTAGAACATGAGACCACCGTTGGTGTGGTGCGCTACGCCCCGTTCAACGCGCTGGCACTCCTGGTGGGCGCCCAAACCGGTCGGCCTGGGGTACTCACTCAATGCGCAATCGAGGAGGCCACCGAGCTGCAGTTAGGCATGCGCGGGCTCACTTCCTACGCGGAGACGGTTAGCGTCTACGGCACTGAGGACGTGTTCATGGATGGCGACGACACCCCGTGGTCGAAGGCATTCTTGGCCTCTAGCTATGCCTCCCGCGGGCTCAAGATGCGCTTCACTTCGGGCACTGGCTCAGAAGTACAAATGGGCTTCGCGGAGGGCAAGTCGATGCTGTTCCTGGAGGCCCGCTGCCAGTTCGTCACCAAAGCAGCTGGCTCGCAAGGAACCCAGAACGGTTCGGTCAGTTGCGTCGGGGTGCCGGCGGCCGTGCCGCAAGGCATCCGCGCAATTCTGGCTGAAAACCTAATCGCGATGATGCTCGACCTGGAGTGCGCCTCCAGCAACGACCAGACATTCACTCATTCCGATTTGCGTCGGGTAGCTCGTTCACTCATGCAGTTCGTGCCGGGCACTGACTTCATCTGCTCCGGCTATTCGGCCGTGCCGAACTACGACAACATGTTCGCCGGCTCCAACTGGGACGCCGAAGACTACGACGATTGGAACATTATCCAGCGCGACCTGCGGGTAGATGCCGGACTGGTGCCAGTACTCGAGGACGACGTGGTGGCCATCCGAAACAAGGCGGCCAAAGCACTGCAAGCTGTGTTCCAGGAGCTTGGGTTGCCTCCCATCACCGACGAAGAGGTAGAGGCGGCAACGTATGCTCACGGCTCCAAAGACATGCCTGCCCGCAACGTCGTAGACGACCTCAAGGCCGCCAAGGAAATGATGGATCGCGCCGTCACCGGACTGGACGTTTCCAAGGCGCTGCTTAGAGCCGGCTTCGATGATGTGGCGGAATCGGTGTTCAAGCTCCTCAGGTGCCGGGTGGCAGGAGACTACCTGCACACTTCAGCCGTCTTTGAGGAGGACTTCAGCGTCAACTCGGCGGTGAACTATCCGAACGGCTACCGAGGTCCACAAACTGGCTATCAGATCAGCGAGGAGCGCTGGCAGCGCATTCAGAACATCCGCCAAGCCGTCAGCCCCGAAAGCATTTGAGGTGACTCATGGATCAGACAGCACTCAAGTCGTTGATTGAACAGGTACTGAAAGAGGTTATCGCCGAGCAAGAAACCACCACTACCCCAACCGAAGCAACGCCACTGTCGAAACCACAACCGAGCGCCAGCATTCAGTTGGAAGACACTGGGGAGGCCACCAAAGGAACCGACCCCAAAGAGGTGGTGATTGCGCTATCACCGGCCTTCAGTAGTTCGATTTTCGAGACGATCATCGGATTGCAACATGCCGATGTACTCAAAGAGATCTGCGCGGGAATTGAAGAAGAGGGTCTCAACTATCGCTTCGTCCGGGTATACAAGACGGCAGACGTTGGCTTCGTTGCCCACGAAGCGGCCAACCTGTCCGGCTCAGGGGTCGGCATCGGCATCCAGTCGCGCGGCACCACGGTCATTCATCAAAGCGAATTACCGCCGTTGAGCAACCTGGAGCTCTTTAGCCAGTCCCCGCTCATTGATTTGGAAACTTTCCGGGCCATCGGCAGGAACGCCGCCCAATACGCCAAAGGCGAGTCCCCAGCGCCGGTTCCCATCCGCAACGACCAGATGGCCAGACCCAAATATCAGGCCATTGCGGCGTTGCTACACAACAAGGAAACGAAGCTGAGTTCACCCCAACGCAAGACCCAAACCCTCCGGGTCAGCTACGTCTAGGAGCCGATATGGATCAGGAACAGCTCATTCACCAAATCATGGCGGAGGTCATGAAGAACCTTGGCGACGAGCAAGTCAGTTTCGCTAAGGTCGATTCGCCAGCAGCAGCAGTTTCCCCCGCGTCGGCTCCGACCGCAACGGCAACCAAAGTCAGGCGGGAGGACTATCCGCTGGCCGAAAAGCATCCCGAATTGGTGCAGACCAACACCGGGCGTTCGTTGTCGGAATTGACCTTCGAAGCCGTCAAGGCAGGCTCGCTAACCTCTGAGGATTTCCGCATCTCCAGCGAAACCTTGGAACTGCAAGCCCAGGTCGCCGATGCTTCCGGCCGCCCCACCCTGGCTCGCAACATGCGCCGGGCCGCGGAATTGGTTCGCGTCCCAGACGAACGCTTGCTAGAGATCTACAGTTCGCTGCGACCCTACCGTTCCACCAAGGAAGAACTGCTGGCGATCGCCCAAGAATTGGAAGGCCAGTACGCCGCAAAGGCCTCGGCAGATTTCGTCCGCGAAGCAGCCGCTGTGTATGAGCGAAGAGGGCGGTTGCGGACCGAGTAATACCGCCGGCCAAGCCGTTACCAGTCGCAGACTGACATTACGAGGGGAGGGCGCAAGTGAGCATCGTCGCAGGTGTCGACATCGGTAACGCCACCACAGAGGTGGCGCTGGCTCGGTTGCGCTCCCCCGGCCTGGATTTCTTGGCAAGTGCCACGATCCCAACCACCGGGATCAAAGGAACCTCCGCCAACATCAAAGGCATCTTCCATGCCTTGCAACAGGCCGTGAACTCGGCGAATCTCAAGCTGGCCGACCTGAGCGAAATCCGTATCAATGAGGCCGCCCCGGTTATCGGTGACGTCGCGATGGAGACCATCACGGAGACCGTCATCACCGAATCGACCATGATCGGGCACAATCCAAGCACTCCCGGCGGGCTCGGGATAGGCGTTGGCCGCACCGTCCCTATCACCCAATTGGAGCAAGCCACTGGGTCTGATCGATTAGTCGTCGTCGCCGATCGCAGCCACGCTTACGATGACATCGCACGGATCATCAACGAGTCGCGCAACGGCGAACGGGTTTCGGGCGCAATCTTGCAGGCCGATGACGGTGTGCTGGTGCACAACCGGCTACGGCACAAGGTGCCCATCGTGGATGAGGTCGAGCACATCGAAAAAGTGCCGCTCGACATGCTCGCCGCGATTGAAGTGGCTGAGACCGGGCGCATCGTGGAAACGCTGGCTAACCCCTTCGGCATCGCCACCCTGTTCGAACTCGATGCCGACGACACCAAACAAGTGGTGCCGTTGGCCCGGTCGTTGGTCGGCAACCGGTCCGCGGTGGTCATCAAGACCCCTCAGGGAGACGTGCACGAG
This sequence comes from Arachnia propionica, assembly GCA_002748325.1. Lineage (GTDB taxonomy): Bacteria > Actinomycetota > Actinomycetes > Propionibacteriales > Propionibacteriaceae > Arachnia > Arachnia propionica_A. The sequence continues at coordinate 3,517 of PDSD01000004.1, forward strand.
CGGCGAATACCGGCAGGTCGGCTCACTTTCAAGGGCAAAGTGGCCACCGTAGATGTCGATGTGGAGCTTGGCGCCGAAGAGATCATGCAGGCCGCCGAGCGTAGTCGGCCGCTGCTCGATGTACTGGGTGAACCCGGCACCAACGTCGGCGGCATGATGGAGCAGGTGCGGGTCACCATGGGCAACCTCACCCAAAACTCGCCCGCGGATATCCAGATCACCGACCTGTTGGCTGTCGATACCCAAGTCCCTAGACAGGTCAGCGGCGGCATCGCCAACGAATTCGCCATGGAGGGCGCGGTCGGAATCGCTGTCATGGTAAAGACCGACAAGCTGCAGATGCAGCGCATCGCTGGCGAGCTGGAGGCGGAGTTGGCCATCCCGGTGCGGGTGGGCGGCGTCGAGGCGAGCATGGCCATTCGTGGCGCATTGACCACGCCGGGGACTTCGGCTCCTATCGCGATCCTGGACATGGGCGCGGGCTCCACCGACGCCTCGACCATGCACTCCGATGGCTCCGGCGCTTCCATCCATTTGGCCGGGGCCGGCAACATGGTGACCTTGATGATTCAGTCCGAGCTGGGTCTCGCCACCGAGGACATCGCCGAGGACATCAAACGTCACCCCTTGGCCAAAGTCGAAACCGTTTTCAGCATCCGCCACGAGGATGGCACGGTACAGTTCTTCGATCAGCCGCTGCCGCCGGAGGTATTCGCCCGGGTGGTGGTGCTGAAACCAGACGGGATGGTGCCGGTGCCGCTGGACCTTCCGGTAGAGACCATCCGGCAGGTGCGGATCCGGGCCAAGGAAAAAGTCTTCGTCACCAATGCCATCCG
>PDSD01000008.1 GCA_002748325.1 Arachnia propionica
GATGGCCGAGGTCCGTAGCCTGCGTGGGCCAGGAGTGACGGCCTGCGGGCAGCCGGTGCCGCTGCTGGCCAACGTCGGCACCCCGGCAGACGCCGAACAGGCGGCCGAGGCTGGGGCCGAGGGCAGCGGCCTGTTCCGCACCGAGTTGGCTTTCCTCAACGCGAAGGTCGCGCCGACTCGGCAGCAGCAGACCGAGCTATATGCGCGGGTGCTGGCTCCCTTCGCCGGTAAGCCGGTCACCATCCGCACCCTCGACGCGGGTGCGGACAAGCCGTTGGCATTCGCGGATCTGGGGCCAGAGCCCAATCCGGCCTTGGGGCGACGGGGGTTGCGGCTATGCCAGGAACGCCAAGACCTGCTGGCCGACCAGCTCGGTGCCATTGCGGACGCCCAGGCAGCGACCGGGGCCGTGGTCAAGGTGATGGCCCCCATGGTGGCTACGGCAGAGGAGACCGAATGGTTCGTTGCGCAGGCGCGCACCCACGGCCTGGAGCAGGCCGGGGTGATGGTCGAGATCCCGGCTGCTGCGCTGCGCGCGCACGACATCCTGGCCCAGTGCGATTTCGTCAGCCTGGGCACGAACGATCTTTCCCAATACGCCCTTGCCGCTGATCGCATGGTCGGCGAACTGAGCGACTTGCTGGATCCGTGGCAGCCAGCGCTGCTGGACCTGATCGCGATGACTTGTGACGGGGCCGCCCGCCTCGGCAAGCCCGTTGGTGTGTGTGGCGAGGCTGGCGGCGACCCGCTCGCCGCGCTGGTGTTGGTGGGGCTGGGGGTCACCACGCTTTCCATGGCGGCGGCCAAGCTGGCGCTGGTGCGCTACGCGCTGTCGCTGCACACGCTAGCCCAGTGTCGGGAACTGGCCGAGGCCGCCCGTGAGGCCACGTCTGCGGCGGCGGCCCGCGAGCGGGTGAAGCAGCTGGTCAACCCTGCGTTGGCGGTGCTGACGTAACGCTGGAGTGCCAGTCGGCCGCGAAGGCGGCGAGGATCTCGTCGGCGCCTTCGATGGCGCTGGTCTCGTTGCGGCCCAGCCGCTCTTCCACCATGGCCGCTACCCGGCGCACCTCCTGTGAGTCGCGCAGCGCGGTGCGCAGCTGATCGTGGACGACGTTCCACAACCAGTCGCGCTGCTGCGCGGTGCGGCGCGCCTCAAGCTGGCCGGCGGCCTCAAGGTCGCGGCGATGCTGCAGCACCGCCTCCCACACCTCGTCGAGCCCAGCCCCGGTGTAAGAGGAGCAGGTCAGGACGGGGGTGGGGCGCCGATCAGCGTCGGAACTGATGAGTTTCATGGCGATTGCGAGTTCCCGGGCGGCGACCCGGGCCGCGCCCTCGTTGTCGCCGTCGGCCTTGGTAATGGAAATAACGTCGGCCAACTCCAGGATGCCGCGCTTGATGCCCTGCAGCTGATCGCCAGTCCGGGCGACTTGTAGCATCAAAAAGGTATCAACCATCCCGGATACTGCGACCTCCGATTGGCCAACCCCCACCGTCTCCACTAGCACAGCGTCGTGCCCGGCCGCTTCGAGCACCAGCATCGCCTCGCGCGTGGCCCGCGCGACACCGCCCAGATGCCCAGCTGTGGGGGAGGGTCGCACGAACGCTTCCGGCCGGTTGGCCAGCTCTCCCATGCGGGTGCGGTCACCCAGGATGGAGCCACCGGTCCTGGTCGACGATGGATCCACCGCGAGCACGGCCACCCGGTGGCCCCGCTCTTCGATCAGCTTGACGCCTAAGGCATCAATAAACGTCGACTTTCCCGCGCCGGGCACGCCGGAGACGCCGACCCGCAACCCCTTGCCCGTGTGAGGGGTCAGAATCCGCAGCAGTTCATGCGCTAGCTCGCGGTGGGCGTGCTTGCTGGACTCGACAAGCGTGATCGCCCTGGCGACGTGCGGCCTCGAACCAGCAAGCACCTGTTCGGCTAGTTCATCGGGGCGTAGTTGGCGCATAGCTTCACCCTAACCGGGTCGGTCGAAAAACCGGCGACAGCGTGCCGGGCCGGTCGCGATTGACCGACCCGCTGCCGTCAGTCGTCACGGTGCAGCCGCTTGGACAGCGTTTCCAACAGGTCGATGGCGGCCTCCGGGATGATCGTGCCCGGCGGGTAGATCGCCTCGGCGCCGCTGGCGCGCAGCTCGTCGAAGTCCTGGCTCGGGATGACGCCGCCGACGACGATCATCAAATCCTCGCGGCCCAGCTTGTCGAGCTCGTGCCGCAGTGCGGGCACCAGCGTCAGGTGGCCTGCCGCCAGCGACGAGACGCCAACGACGTGCACGTCGGATTCGACGGCCTGCCGGGCCACTTCTTCCGGGGTCTGGAACAGCGGGCCGACGTCGACGTCCATGCCGAGATCGGCGTAGGCGGTCGCGATGACTTTCTGGCCGCGGTCGTGGCCGTCCTGGCCCATCTTGGCGATCAGGATGCGGGGGCGGCGGCCCTCCTCGGTTTCGAACTGTTCCACCAGTTCGCGGGCCCGCTTGACGGCCTTGGTCGGGCCGCTTTCCTTGTTGTACACACCTGAAATGGTACGGATCTGCGCGGTGAACCGCCCAAAGTGCTTCTCAAGCGCATCGGAGATCTCGCCGACCGAGGCGTGCGCCCGGGCCGCGTCGATGGAGACCTTCAGCAGGTTGCGGTCGGGGTCGCTCGGGTCGGGATTCGCCGCGGCCCACGCCACGCGCTCCAGGGCAGCCTGGCAGGCCTCCTCGTCGCGCTCGGCCCGCAGCCGCTGCAGCTTGGCGATCTGTTGTTCGCGCACCGCCTGGTTGTCGACCTTGAGCACCTCCAGGTCGTCCTCAACGTCCAAGGTGAACTTGTTGACGCCGATCACCGGTTGGCGGCCGGAATCGATCCGGGCCTGGGTGCGGGCGGCGGCTTCCTCGATGCGCATCTTCGGGATGCCCTGCTCGATGGCCTTGGCCATGCCGCCGGCTTCCTCGACCTCGCGGATGCGCTCCCACGCCTTGCGGGCAAGCTGGTCGGTCAGCTTTTCGACGTAGGCCGAACCGGCCCACGGATCCACCGTTCGGCAAGTGCCCGACTCGTGCTGCAGGAACAGCTGGGTGTTACGGGCGATGCGGGCCGAGAAGTCCGTCGGCAACGCGATCGCCTCGTCCAGGGCGTTGGTGTGCAGCGACTGGGTGTGGCCCTGGGTGGCGCCCATCGCCTCGACGCAGGTGCGGATCACGTTGTTGTAGACGTCCTGGGCGGTCAGCGACCAGCCGGAGGTCTGCGAGTGGGTACGCAGGCTCATCGACTTGGGGTTCTTCGGCCCGAACTCGCGCACCAGCCGCGCCCACAGCAGCCGGGCGGCGCGCATCTTGGCGACCTCCATGAAGAAGTTCATGCCGATGGCCCAGAAGAAGCTCAGCCGCGGCGCGAACTGGTCCACGTTCAGACCTACCGATTCGCCCGCGCGGATGTACTCCACGCCGTCGGCCAGGGTGTAGGCCATCTCGATGTCAGCGGTGGCCCCGGCCTCCTGCATGTGGTAGCCGGAGATCGAGATCGAGTTGAAGCGCGGCATGTTCGCGCTGGTGAACGCGAAGATGTCCGCGATGATCCGCATCGATGGCATCGGCGGATAGATGTAGGTGTTGCGGACCATGAACTCTTTGAGGATGTCGTTCTGGATGGTCCCGGCAAGCTGCTCGGGCTTGACGCCTTGCTCCTCGGCGGCGACGACGTACAGCGCGAGCACCGGCAGCACCGCGCCGTTCATCGTCATCGACACGCTCATCTGGTCCAGTGGGATGCGGTCGAACAACTGCCGCATGTCCAGGATCGAGTCGACGGCCACCCCGGCCATGCCGACGTCACCGGCCACCCGCGGGTGATCGGAGTCGTAGCCGCGGTGGGTGGCCAGGTCGAACGCGATGGATAGGCCCTTCTGGCCAGCGGCCAGGTTGCGGCGGTAGAACGCGTTGGATTCCTCAGCGGTGGAGAAACCGGCGTACTGCCGGATCGTCCAGGGCTGATTGACGTACATAGTCGCGTACGGGCCACGCAGGAAGGGCGGGATGCCTGGGGCGGTCTGCAGGAAGTCCAGGTCGGCCAGGTCGTCCTCGGTGTACAGCGGGGGCACCAGGATGTGCTCGGGGGTTTGCCACCCGGCCGAATGCCCCGTCGCGCCGATCAGCTTCTCGTAGCGGTGATGGTCGGCTGGCGACGCGGCCGTGGCCCCGGTCAGCGGGACATCGCGAAAACTGGGGATCGTCATTGTCTTAGGCCTCCAGCTTGTCCAGGGTCTTGGT
>PDSD01000009.1 GCA_002748325.1 Arachnia propionica
GGACTTAACCGGCCGGGCAATGATCTCGCCCTTCGGGTTGGCCACCAGGCCACGCATAGCCGCAATCTGGCGCATCTGCGTCATGTTGCCGCGGGCACCCGAGTCAACCATCATGAAGATCGGGTTGGTGGCGGTGAAGTTCTCCTTCATCGCGTTAGTGAGCTCGGCCGTAGCATCCGTCCAAATCTCAATGAGTTCCTGGCGGCGCTCGTCATCAGTCACCGAACCGCGATCGTACAGCTTGTCGATCTTCGCGGCCCGCTTCTCGTAGTTCGCCAGAATCTCGGGCTTCTCGGCAGGCGTCTGCACATCATGAATCGACACCGTCACCCCGGAGCGAGTGCCCCAGTAGAAACCGAGATCCTTCAGCCGGTCCAGCGTCTGCACCGCAACTGAGGTCGAGTAGCGCTCCGCCAAATCGTTAACGATGCGGCTGATGCCCTTCTTGCCGATGTGCTCGTTGACGTAGGGGAAGTCCTCGGGCAGCGCCTCGTTCAGCGTGGCGCGCCCCAGCGTAGTGTCCAGCACGATGGAACCGTCGGCCCGCATCTTGTGGGCTTGGTCTTCCGGCGCGACGATGCCCTGCAGCCGAATCTTGACCGGAGCCGCCATCGCTAGTTCGCCCCGATCGAAAGCCATCAAGGCTTCCGCCAGCGACGAGAAGGCGCGGCCAGCACCAGGCAGTTCCGGGCGCTCCATCGTCAGCCAGTAGGTACCGATGATCATCTCGTGCGACGGCACGGTCACCGGCCGCCCATCGGCAGGCTTCAAGATGTTGTTGGTGCTGAGCATCAACACCCGGGCTTCGGCCTGGGCCTCGGCGCTCAGCGGCAGGTGAACCGCCATCTGGTCGCCATCGAAGTCGGCGTTGAAGGCGGCACAAACCAGCGGATGCAGCTGGATCGCCTTGCCCTCAATCAGCTGCGGCTCGAAGGCTTGGATACCCAGCCGGTGCAGCGTTGGCGCACGGTTCAGCAGCACTGGATGCTCGGCGATAACCTCTTCGAGCACGTCCCACACCACTGGCCGCTGCCGCTCCACCATGCGCTTAGCGGCCTTGATGTTCTGCGCGTGATTCAGATCATCCAGCCGCTTCATCACGAACGGCTTGAACAGCTCAAGAGCCATGGCCTTGGGCAGGCCACACTGGTGCAGCTTGAGCTGCGGGCCGACCACGATAACCGAACGGCCCGAGTAGTCGACGCGCTTACCCAGCAGGTTCTGGCGGAACCGGCCCTGCTTGCCCTTGAGCATGTCCGAGATGGACTTGAGCGGACGGTTGCCCGGCCCGCTGACCGGACGGCCACGGCGACCGTTGTCGAACAGCGAATCGACGGCCTCCTGCAGCATCCGCTTCTCGTTGTTCACGATGATCTCGGGCGCACCAAGATCCAACAGCCGCTTCAGCCGGTTGTTGCGGTTGATGACGCGACGGTACAGGTCGTTCAGGTCGCTGGTGGCGAACCGTCCGCCGTCGAGCTGGACCATAGGCCGCAGGTCGGGCGGAATGACCGGAACCGCGTCCAACACCATCGCGGCAGGGTTGTTCTGCCCCGACAGGAACGCGTTGACGACCTTCAGCCGCTTCAGCGCCCGGGTCTTGCGCTGACCCTTGCCGTTGGCGATGATCTCCATCAGCGCGGCCTCTTCGGCCTTCAGATCGAACGACTGCAACCGCTTCTGGATGGCCTCGGCCCCCATGTAGCCCTCGAAGTACTGACCGAACCGCTTCACCATCTCGCGGTAAAGAATCTCGTCGCCTTCGAGGTCTTGGACCTTCAACTCGCGGAACCGATCCCAGACGGCCTGCACCCGGTCCAGCTGCCGCTGCGCCCGGTTGCGGATCTGGTTGGCCTCGCGTTCGCCGCCGTCGCGGACCTTACGCTTGATGTCTGCCTTGGCGCCCTCGGCTTCGAGCTGTGCCAGGTCTTCCTCAAGCTTTTGCATCCGCGCCTCAATGTCGGCGTCGCGACGCTGCTCGATCTGCTTCAGCTCGACCTCAATCTTGGCCTGCAAGCTGGCCAGATCGCGGTGGCGGGCGTCCTCATCTACTGCGGTCACCATGTGGGCCGCGAAGTAGATGACCTTCTCCAGGTCCTTCGGCGCGATGTCCAGCAGGTAGCCCAGCCGGCTCGGCACGCCCTTGAAGTACCAGATGTGAGTCACGGGCGCGGCCAACTCGATGTGACCCATGCGCTCGCGACGCACGTTGGAACGGGTCACCTCGACGCCGCAGCGCTCACAGATGATGCCCTTGAACCGGACCCGCTTGTACTTGCCGCAAAAGCATTCCCAGTCCCGGGTGGGACCGAAGATTTTCTCGCAGAACAGCCCGTCGCGCTCCGGCTTCAGGGTGCGGTAGTTGATGGTCTCCGGCTTCTTCACCTCGCCGTGGGACCATTCACGAATCTCGTCGGCGTTAGCCAGCCCAATCCGTAGTTCGTCGTAGAAGTTCACGTCCAGCACGTCTGCTTCTGCCTTCCCTGCGCCCCTGCGCAGCTACTTCGTCGGTAGTTCTGAGTTAATGCACCTGGCCGGTTGCCCGGCCTGGTGTGGTGAGCCGAAATCAGACTTCACCAATGTCAGGGAAATTGTCTCGCCCGGGACGACGTCCCAGATCGATGCCAAAGTCTTCCGCCGTACGCAGATCCTCCTCGGACTCGCGCAGATCGATCACCTTGCCATCATCGGACAGCACTTCCACGTTCAAGCACAGCGACTTCATTTCCTTCACGAGCACCTTGAACGACTCAGGGATGCCCGGTTCGGGAATGTTCTCGCCCTTCACGATCGCCTCGTAGACCTTCACCCGGCCAGGAACATCGTCGGACTTGATGGTCAGCAGCTCCTGCAGCGCCCAGGCGGCACCGTAGGCCTCCAGCGCCCACACTTCCATCTCACCGAAGCGCTGGCCACCGAACTGGGCCTTACCGCCGAGCGGCTGCTGGGTGATCATCGAGTACGGGCCGGTTGACCGGGCGTGGATCTTGTCGTCGACCAGGTGGTGCAGCTTCAGCATGTACATGTAGCCCACGCCGATCTTCTCGGGATAGGGCTCACCGGAGCGGCCGTCGAACAGTTGCGCCTTGCCGCCGCCGTCGATCAGCCGCACCCCGTCGCGGGTGGTAAGCGAATGATCCAGCAGCCCGGCGATCTCTTCCTCGTTGGCGCCGTCGAATACCGGCGTCGCTACGTGAGAGCCGCCCTCGACGCGCTCCAGGCCGAGTTCGCGCAACCGGTCAGCCCAGGCTTCCTCCACCTCGGAGATGTCCCAGCCAGTCTTGGCGATCCAACCCAGATGGTTCTCGAGCACCTGCCCGACGTTCATACGCGCCGGCACACCGAGCGGGTTGAGCACGATGTCGACCGGGGTGCCATCCTCCAGGAACGGCATGTCCTCCACGGGCAGAATCTTGGAGATAACGCCCTTGTTGCCGTGCCGACCGGCCAGCTTGTCGCCGTCGGAGATCTTGCGCTTCTGGGCGACGTGGACGCGCACCAGCTGGTTAACACCAGGCGGCAGCTCGTCGCCGTCGTCGATGTTGAACACGCGCACCCCGATGACGGTGCCGGACTCGCCGTGCGGCACCTTGAGCGACGTGTCGCGCACCTCGCGGGCCTTCTCACCGAAGATGGCACGCAGCAGGCGCTCCTCCGGGGTCAGCTCGGTCTCGCCCTTCGGGGTGACCTTGCCGACCAGGATGTCGCCCGCCGAAACCTCGGCCCCGATGCGCACGATGCCGCGCTCATCAAGGTCGGCCAGCATCTCATCGGACATGTTGGGGATGTCGCGGGTGATCTCTTCTGGTCCCAGCTTGGTATCGCGGGCATCAACCTCGTGTTCGTCGATGTGCATCGAGGTGAGCACATCTTCTTGCACCAGGCGCTGGCTCAGGATGATGGCGTCCTCGTAGTTCATTCCCTCCCAGGGCATGAAGGCCACCAGCAGGTTCTTGCCCAGGGCAAGTTCGCCGTTGTCGGTGCAGGGCCCGTCCGCGATCGGGGTGCCCTGCTCCACCCGGGCGCCGGGGGTAACCAGCGGCCGCTGGTTAACACACGTGCTCGCGTTGGAACGCACGAACTTGTCGAGCTTGTACGACGAGTAGGTGCCGTCGTCGTTGGCCACGTCGATGATGTCGGCCGAGACCGACTCCACCACGCCGGGGCTGCGGGCCAGCGTGAC
>PDSD01000030.1 GCA_002748325.1 Arachnia propionica
AGACGTCGTTGCGGGCGCTTTGGCGCAAGCGACGCGAGGCCAACACCAAGGCCTGACCGAGCAAGGTCAATGCCGGGGAGAGTCTCCGGCAAGACACCCTATAGGAAGGCACAAAAGTGAACCTCACCAAAACCAAGAAGATCGCAGCGGCGCTGGTTGGCGCCGCGATGGTCTCGACGCTGGCAGCCTGCGGTGGCGGCGGCGAATCGGCGTCCGATGACAAGACCATTACGCTGGGCTTCCTCCCGGCATGGACCGATGGCCTGAGCACCGCTTACCTGCTGGAGAACCAGCTGGAAAAGATGGGCTACCAGGTCGAGATGAAGGAAATCACCGAGGCGGGCGTGCTCTACACCGGCCTGTCCAAGGGTGAGTTCGACATCTACCCCTCGGCTTGGTCCGAGGTGACCCACGCCGACTACATGAAGAAGTTCGGCGATGACATCGAAGACCTCGGCTCCTACTACGCCAACGCCAAGCTGACGTGGGCCGTGCCGAGCTACAGCAAGATCAATTCCATTGCTGACATCCCCAACTTCGCCGATCAGCTGGATCACAAGATCATCGGCATCGAGCCCGGCGCTGGCCTGACCAAGGCTTCCCAGGAATCCGTGATTCCCACCTACGGCTTGGATGACTTCGAGCTGGTGACCTCGTCGACCACGGCCATGCTGGCCGAGCTGAAGGGCGCGACGGCCAACCAGGAAGAGATCGTCGTGACGCTGTGGCGGCCGTTCTGGGCTAACAGCGTGTTCGACATGCGTGACCTGGAAGACCCGGAAGGTGCGCTGGGCGGCTCTGAGGGGCTGCACTTCCTGGCCACCAAGGGCTTCAGCGAAAAGCACCCCGAGGTCGCTGAGTGGATCGGCAAGATCAAGCTCGACGACACCCAGTACGGCAGCCTGGAAGACACCGTGGTCAACGAATACGGTGAAGGCAAGGAAGCCGAAGCAATTGTTGACTGGATTGAGAAGGTCGGTAAGGACCTGGACTTCATTCAGTCCTAATTAACAACTAGCTGAAACGGCCGGTGGGCAAGCGCCCGCCGGCCGTTTTCGGTTGCGCTGGCAAGCCCGACCCAGTAGGCCGCACCGTCTTGCCGGGTTGCTAGCCCACCTAGGATCAAGCCGAGGTGCCTATACTGGCTTAACCGGCGTGCCGAATTGATAGTGGGAATCAGCGTGGAAGATCCTAGATTGCCTGACCCATCGGCACCGCTCGGCTCGGCGCAAAACAAAGCGACCGACTCGCAACCCCCCCGCGGCAACTGCCCCGCACCCAGCCGACCAGCCAACCGCGCCGACCTCACCGGCACCAGCCGAACAGCCTGCCGAGCAGGCCGCGCCGCCCGCCGAGCAGGGCGAGCCGCAGCCAGCTGGCCTTGGCACAAACTTCGGAAAACCTGGCCTGGGCCTGTCAGCGTTGTGGGGCAGACAAGGCGCGACGCTGCCACCAAAGACCGTGCTGCCGCCCAGCTCCAGCCCGTTGCTGCCGAGCCTGGAACTGATCACTACCCCGGAATGGCACCTGGCGCGCCGGGCCACCCAGGCGCCAACCGCGCAAACCGTCGCCGACATCGAACTCCTCGGCATCCAGGGCTGGCTGGATCAGCAACTAGACCCGGAACTGGCTGACGAAGAGACCGAGGACTACCTGAACGAGCATTTCCCGTGGGCGTCGATCAGTACCGCCGAAGTCGACGAGGAAACCGACGGCCGCGCCTACATGGCGGCGGGTCACACCATGAACGCGCTGCTGCACCGCCCGCGGCTGAGCAAGCGGCAACTGCGGGACTCGATCGTGGAGGTGTTGGGCGACCACCTCTACGTGTCGATGTTCGGCAAGGCCGAAGCCTATGCCGGCGAATACGATCAACTGCTACGCGCACACGCGCTAGGCCGCTATGTCGACTTGCTGCAGGAGGTGCTCACCCACCCGGCGCTGCTAGTCGAGCTAGACAACCAGTTGAACTCGGCGGACAACCCAAATGAAAACCTGGGGCGAGAACTGCTGGAGCTGTACAGCGTCGGGATCGGCCACTACGACGAGACCGACATGCGCCAAAGCACGCTGATCCTCACCGGCCACGGCGTCGCCGAGGACGGCTGGCATTACCAGTTCCATCCCGACGAACACTACGTCGGCAAGGTGCAGGTGATGGATTTCACCCATCCCAACGATTCGGCCGACCTGGGCTCAGAGTTGTTGGTGCAATACCTTGACTACCTGGCCCACCACCCAGGAACCGCTACTCGGCTGGCCACCAAGTTTGCGGTTCGTTACATCAGCGACGAACCAGCCGAGCAGACCATTGCCGAACTGGCCCAGGTGTACCTGGACAACGACACCAGCATCCCGGCACTGGTCCGCGCGACGCTCACCCACCCCGAGTTCACCCGTTCGGTGGGGCACAAGTGGAAGCGCCCCTTCGAGTTCATCTCCACCATCGCCCGGGCCGCAGACCTGCCAGCCGAACAACCCCGCGGGCACGTCGGCTCCGGCGATCCGTGGGAATACGGCACTTACGGTTGGTTGCTTACTGATATCAAAAACCTGCCACGTGACTGGCCGGTGGTAGACGGCTACCCCGACACTGCCGCCGCTTGGAACACCGCCGCAGTGCTCATGTTCTTATGGAATGCTGCCCAGCAGGCGGTCTACGGCGACGAAGAGATCTTTGGTGAAATCTCGTGGCCGGAACTGCTGCAGCTGAACCCGGCCGAGAACGCCACGACGGCGGCACGCAGGATCGCCTGGCAGCTAACCGGCTTCGAGTGGTCGCTGGAGCACCTAAAACCGGTCGCAGTCATGCTTAGCAGCGGCGGCAGCGAGCAGTATTCCCCGGACAGCCTCGTCGACGGCGACGAGTTGGATTATTACACCGCCCAAGCCGTGCGGCTTGTCTTTGCCAGCCCATACGGATTCCTGCGCTGAGACCGAAAGGCAGGTGAGATAGTGAAGAAGACCCGTTTTACCGTCGGTTCCGCGTTGCTGCACGAGGACCTAGTGATTCCGATGCACCACTGCGACGAAGGCAAGGACGAATTATTGGTCAACTTCGAGGGCCAATTCCGTTCCATGTCCGCTGCCGCCGCCGACCACTACGTAGCGAACCGCTTCGCGGCACCCGAACTGGATCAGGTGGCGCATCTCAGCAATGGGCCTAACCGGGTGAGCCGCCGCCACCTGCTGGGCGGCACCGCCGCCGGGTTCGGTGCGCTGTTGGCGACCTCCGCCTTGCCCCGCTACGCCTACGCCGACCCAGACAGCACCACCGGAAACGGACACCTGCTGGTCTGCGTCTTCTTACGCGGCGGCTTCGACGGGCTATCGGCCGTGGTGCCCGTCGCTGACAGCGCCTACTACGACGCCCGGCCAGAGATCGCCGTCGCCAGCGAGCACACGCTGGATCTGGACGGCACCTGGGGGCTGAACCAGAACATGGCGGCCCTGCTGCCGCTGTGGCAAGACGGCGAGCTGGCGATCGTGCAGGGCTCGGGAACCCCGGAGGTGTCGCGCTCCCACTTCCAGGACCAAGCGACGGTGGAGCGGGCGGCCCCCGCCAACACACGCAGCGGCTGGCTCGGCCGCCACCTGCAGACCTCCTCGGCCGAGCACGGCACATTCCGGGGCATCACCCTGGGCACGGCCACAGTGCTCTCGTTGACCACTACCGCCTTCAACACGTTAGCGATCTCCAGTATCGAGGCTGCCTCGCTGGAGTCGTGGGGCGACGACGCGATGCTCGCCAGCACCCGCCGGGCACTGGACCAGATGTACGGCCAGACCGGCGGCCAGATTCAAGCCCAGGCCGATCTGACCTTCGACGTGATCGACACCCTAGCGGCGGTCCGCGCCAATCCGCCGCAACCGCCCGCCGATGCCCGCTACCCAGCCACGGACTTCGGTCGCGGCCTAGCCGAGATCGCCAAGCTGGCCAAAGCCGGGCTCGGGATGGAGGTCGCAGCAATAGACCTGCTGGACTGGGACATGCACCAAGATCTCGGGCAGGTCACCTCCCGCCGAGACTGGTTCTCGCGGCTAGCCAACGAACTGGCCACCGGGCTGGCCGCCTTCCGGCTCGACCTGGGCGAACGCTGGCAAACCACCACCGTGGTGACCATGAGCGAGTTTGGCAGGCGGGTCAGCGAGAACGGCGACGGTGGCCTCGACCACGGCCACGGCAACACCATGTTCGTTTTGGGTGGCGGCATCAACGGCGGCCAGGTCTTCGGCGAGGTGCCGCAGCTGCGCGAAGCAAACCTCGAACTGGGCGACGTGCCCATCACCGTGGACTATCGGCAGGCCCTAAGTGAGATAGTCGCCAAGCAACTGGGCAACGCCGCCGGCCTAGCCGAAGTGTTCCCCGGCTTCACCCCGGGTACCGAACTAGGAATTATTAAGAGCAGCTGAGGACACCGCATTGGTTCACCCGGCAGCTAGCCACAGCGAATTATTCCCACAATAAGCGCGCGAAAGACCGCGGCAGCTAGGCTGGAGGCATGCAATTGCGCGAAGGAATTAACGGTTGGTTAACTGACATGGACGGCGTCCTGGTTCACGAGAACGAGGCGCTGCCTGGAGCGGCAGACCTGCTCACCTACTGGCGAGAAAACGACATCCGATTTTTGGTGTTGACCAACAACTCCATCTTTACCCCACGCGACCTATCGGCGCGGCTGGCGGCCTCCGGGCTGGAAGTGCCAGAGGATCACATCTGGACTTCGGCGCTGGCCACCGGCGAGTTCCTGGCCAAGCAAAAGCCCGGCGGCTCCGCCTACGTCATTGGCGAAGCCGGGCTCATCACCGCGCTGCACGAACGGGGCTTCGTCCTTACCGACAACGACCCCGATTTCGTCGTCATTGGCGAGACTCGCACCTACTCCTTCGAGTCGATCACGACGGCGATCCGACTCATCATGGACGGGGCGAGGTTCATTGCCACCAACCCGGACGCCACCGGCCCCAGCCCGGACGGCGTGCTGCCCGCGACCGGCGCGATCACAGCGTTGATCAAGAAGGCCACCAACCGCAAGCCCTACACCGTGGGCAAGCCCAACCCGATGATGTTCCGCTCGGCGCTGAACTGGCTCGGCGTCCACTCGGAAGAGACCGGCATGATTGGCGACCGGATGAACACCGACATCGTCGCCGGAATGGAAGCCGGCCTACACACCGTGCTGGTACTCAGCGGGATTTCGACCCGCGAAGACATCGAGGCCTGCCCATTCCGCCCCAATGAGATTCTCGACGGCGTGTACCAGCTCCTGGAAGGCCACTGAGGCCACCGAGCGTGACCGCTGAGCTATTCCGCAAGCCGGGCAGCCCGCTGGCGATCCGCACGGAGGCGGCCAGCCTGGTCTGGTTGGCCGCTGCCGACGGCGCTAGTGTCGCCGAGCTGGTTGAGATCGGCTCGGATTGGCTGACCACCCGCTACCTGGCCAGCGGCTCCCCGTCGCCCGCGGCGGCCGCCGAGTTCGGACGGCGGCTGGCAGTCACCCACGCCGCCGGAGCTGACCGCTGGGGTGCTGCCCCGCCGGGCTTCGACGGCAGCCACTTGGATCTGGCCGGGCTACCTGCCCCTGCCGACAACACAACCGGCGAGCCACGGTGGCGCAGCTTTGGCGAGTTCTACGCCGAGGCACGGATCCGGCCCTACCTGGCCGCGGCCTTCGACTCCGAAGACCAGTTGCTGTTGCACCGGGCCTGCGACTTGATCGCGTCTGGGGCCTTCGATTCGCCCCAACCCGGCCGCTGCGGTGCGGTAGCCCGCATCCACGGCGACCTGTGGGGCGGCAACGTCGTCTGGGCTCGGGTGGGCGGTGAGGTGGTCGGCACCCTGATTGATCCCTGCGCCCACGGCGGCCACGCCGAGACCGACCTGGCCGAACTGGCGCTGTTTGGCTCGGCGCACCTGGCAGACACACTGCGCGGCTACCACGAGGTGAGCCCGCTTGCCGACGGGTGGCGGGAGCGGGTCGAACTGCACCAGCTGCACATGCTCGTCATCCACGCCCGGCTGTTTGGCGGCGGCTACGTGCGGCAAAGCACCGAAGTCGCCCGGCGGCTGCTACGCCGCGTCAGCTGAGCGGGCTTAGTTGCCCAGACCCGTCCCCATCGCCTTGGCCGTCTGAATCCATGCGTGATCCGTGGGCACCAAGGCAAGCTTCCCAGCCACATCCTCCAGCGGCACCAACACGGTGTCGTTCCCTTTGGAGCCGACCATGACGTTGGTATGACCATCCATGATTGCCTGTGTTGCCGCAGCCCCGATCCGGGAGCCGAGCAACCGGTCCTCCGCACACGGCGTCCCACCGCGCTGCACATAACCCAGGATCGTCACCCGGCTCTCCAAACCAGTGGCGGCTTCGATCTCGCGGGCAAGGGTGAACGTGTGGCCAGCGTGCTGTTTCTCGACGGCGTCGCGATGGGACCTGGCCGCCTGCTTCTCCTCGGGCGAGTTTGCCGACCTGATCAACGCATTGGCCGCCGCCAGTTGGGCTGAGGCCTCGGCGTCACGAGCCCCCTCGGCGACCGCGATCACGCTGAAGTTCTTGCCCTTGGCCTGGCGCGCCTTGATCGTGTCGGTGATCGAATCTAGCGAGAACGGAATCTCGGGCAGGAGGATCACGTCGGCGCCGCCCGCGATGCCCGAACCCAACGCCAACCAGCCCGCCTTGTGCCCCATGATCTCCGCCAGGATCACCCGGTGGTGGCTGTGGGCAGTGGAGTGCAGCCGGTCGATGGCCTCGGTGGCGATCTCCAACGCGGTGGCGAAGCCGAAGGTGTTGTCGGTGTGGGCCACATCCTTGTCGATGGTCTTGGGAAGATGCATCACTGGCAGCCCGGCCTTGGCCAGCCGATACGCGTTCTTGGCGGTGCCGCCGCCGCCGAGCATCACCAGGCAGTCGAGCTGATTCTGCTCCACCACCTTGGCGATTGTAGGAATCATGTCGGTGGGGGTGCCGTCGATGTTCATCTTGTGCACCTTGTCGCGGCTGGTGCCCAGGATGGTGCCGCCGACGGTGAGGATTCCCGAAAGGGCGTCGCGATCAAGCTCCACGAACCGGTTTTCGGCCAGGCCGCGCACGCCGTCGCGGAAGCCGATCAACTCCATGCCGTGCATCCCGATCGCCGACTTGCCCAACCCACGGATCGCCGCGTTCAGGCCAGGGCTGTCGCCGCCTGCGGTCAAGACCCCGATTCGCTTACTCATATTGGTCCCTTCGCCTACCGGTCACGAGATTACAGGGGCAACGGCCTGCCCGCGGCCCAGCGATCAGAACTGGACCAGCCAAATGACCGACACCCACACAACAAAAGCCGATACTGTGGCAGCCAGTATTACTGCAACGAAGCATAAGGACAGGAGTCGCCATGTCAGTCGTCAAAATCAACGCCATCGAGGTCCCCGAAGGAATGGGCGCGGAACTAGAGAAGCGGTTTTCGGCTCACAAGAACTCCGCCAACGCCACGCCTGGCTTCGAGGGCATGCAGTTGCTGCGCCCGGTGGCGGGCGAGACCCGCTACTTCGCCGTCAGCACCTGGGCCAGCGAGGAAGACTACTGGGCGTGGCGGCACGGCGAGGGCTACCTCAAGTCCGGTCACGGAAAACCCTCCAAGGTGTCCACCGGCTCGGCGCTACTAGAGTTCGAGATCGTCGAACTCTAGCCCGATCACAGCAGGGCTTGGCGCAGCGTATCCAGGCCGACGCCGCCGACATCAAGAGCGCGGCGGTGGAAGGACTTGAGGTCGCTGCCCTTGGCGAGCGCCTCGTCACGGATCTGCTCCCACAGCCGCTGCCCGATCTTGTATGACGGGGCCTGGCCCGGCCAGCCGAGGTAGCGGTCCAGCTCGAAGGCGACAAACTCGTCGCTCATGTTGACGTTGCGACGCAGGAAGTCCCAAGCGTTCTCGGCATTCCAGGTGCCGCCGTCTGGGTGCGGCTTGCCCAGGTGGACGCCGAGATCCAGCGCGACCCGGGCGGCCCGCAGTCGCTGCCCGTCGAGCATGCCTAGCTGGTCGCCCAGGTCGTCCAGGAATCCCAGCTCGGCCATCAGCCGCTCGGCGTACAACGCCCAGCCCTCGCCGGTGCCGCTCACCCAGCAGGCCAGGCGGCGCCAGCGGTTCAGCAGCTCGCGGCGGTAGACCGTCTGCGCCACCTGCAGGTGATGGCCCGGGACGCCTTCGTGGTAGACCGTGGTGGTCTCGCGCCAGGTGGTGAAGCTATCTACACCGTCGGGCACCGACCACCACATGCGGCCCGGACGGGAAAAGTCCTCGCTGGGGCCGGTGTAGTAGATCGCGCCAGTGTTGGTGGGTGCGATGCAGCATTCCAATGTCTTGACCGGCTCGGGGATGTCGAAGTGCACATCAGCCAGGGCGGCGATGGCAGCGTCGGAGGTGCGCTGCATCCACTCCCGCAGCGCGTCGGGCCCGGCTAGCTGCCGGGACGGGTCGGCGTCCAGCAGTTCGATGGCCGCTTCGATCGAGCTGGCGCCCAGCTTGCGGGCGACCTCTTCTTGCTCGGCGGTGATCCGGGCCAGTTCTTCCAGGCCCCACTCGTAGGTTTCGTCCAGGTCGATCTTCGCGCCCAGGAACACCCGCGAAAACCGCGCATAGCGTTCCCGGCCAACGGCGTCGGCTGCTGGGGCCTGCCCGTGCAGGTCCTGCAGGAAGGCAGCCAGCTCACCGTAGGCGGCCTGGGCGGCGGCAGCGCCCTCGGCCAGTTTCGCGGTCAGCGCATCCGGCAGCTCGGGGGCCGAGCCGACGAATGAGGTGAAAAACGAATCGCTGCCAGCGAGTTCAGTGGCCTGGGTCACGCCGCGCTCAATCTGGCGCTGGGCTGGCAGCAGACCCTTGCTGCGGCCAAGCTCCAGGCTCTCCTGGTAGCCGGCCAGCGCCTGCGGCACTGCGGCCAGCCGGGCCGCGATATTCTCCCAGTCGCCCTGGGTGGCGGTGGCGGTCAGGTCAAAGACTTGGCGCACCTCCTGCAGCGGCGAGGCGATCACGTTCAGATCCCGCAGCTGCTCCTCGGCCTCGAACAGCTCCAGGTCCAGCCCCAGCCGCTCTTGCATCGCCGCCACTGTGATCTTGTCGATGTCGTCGACGGGGGCAACCTGGTCCAGCTGCGCCAGGGTCGCGCGGGCAGCGTCTGCCCGGGCCGCGTGGCCAGCCGGACTGAAGTCGTCGAGCTGGTCGTCGTAGCCGGGGATACCGGCATAGGTCGCGGAGATGGGGCTAAGCCGGGCGGTGGTATCAACGAAGGCGTCGGCGATCTGATCAATGGCGGTGGTGGGGCGTTTCGTCATGCGCCCAGTCTAGGAGTAACGCCGCGTCCAGTCACCCGGCCTTCGGGGATGCTCCGACGACGCTAACGGCTGCCAGGCCGGTGGTGATCGGCACGCTCAACACGAGGCCGATAGCGCTTGCCAGCGTGCGCACCGCCTCACTGGCGAACATCTCCGCGCCGAACAAATCCAGCCCGCCACGGTTGGCGAAGTGGAGCAGCAACAGCACCGTTAGCGAGCCGCCAGCATAAGCGAATACGACGGTGTAGATGCTAGAAGCGATATGGTCCCGGCCGATCCGCATCCCGGCGGCGAACAGTTGGCGACGACTCAGCTCCGGCGCAGCGGCCCGCAGCTCCCACACCGCCGAAGCCTGGGTGATGGTGACGTCGTTCAGCACGCCCAGGCCACCGATGATGATGGCGCTCATCAGCAGCTCCTGGAAGTTGAGGCCGCCGACGAAACGCAGCAGCTCGAAGTCGCTTTCGTCGGCGAAGCCCGAGAGCCGGGCGGCATGTACTGCGACCATGCCGAGCCCAGTAGTGACCGCCAGGCCGAGTATCGTCCCGGCCAGCGCGGTGGAGGTGCGCATGGAGACGCCGTGGGCGACGTAGAGCACAACGAACAGGATCGCCGTCGATCCCGCAAGCGCCACCGGGATGCCGGGGCGTCCCACGATCAGCGCAGGCAGCATGAAACCGGTCAGCACGAAACCCGAAATCACCAGGCCGAGCAGTGCTGTTAGGCCGCGCAGCCTGGCCACAGCCAGCACCGCGACGACGAACAACATCGTCAGCCACAGCAACGCGCCTAGCCGGTTGGTGCCGGTGTAGGAATAGAAGACGCCGTCCGGGGTGGGCACCCTGGCCACCTCGACTACGTCGCCGACCCGCAGCCCCGACATTGCCTGCGGGCCGACCAGCTCGATCTGGACCGTCTGCTCGGCCTGCTCCCCGTCGAGCAGCAGCACCTCGGCGAGGTAGCAGTTGGCGGGATCGGCGACCCCTTCGCAGCCTCGCGTCAGTTGCAGGATGTGGCCGTCGTGGTAGCTCACCCCCGGCGGGTCCTCGAGCGGCACGATGGCCCGTTCAAGTTCAGCGGGTTGCGGCCACAACACCGCCATGCCGATGACCGCTGCCAGGCCGACGATGACCAGAAACGAAGTCAGCACCAGCCGACTGGTGCGATCAAGCTCAAGAGTTGGCACTTCGTGCGAATGATTGATCCCCACGAGCCAACTGTAGGTTAGGCCGCCGGAGCGCCAAACCTGGGTACGCTAGGGGCCCATGGAGTCTTTTTCGGCACCGTCATATTCGACACCGACGTGCTATCGCCACCAGGCGGCCCCCGCCCGGGTTGTCTGCCAACGCTGTGACCGTCCCATCTGCCCGGACTGCATGCAACCCGCAGCCGTCGGGTACCAATGCCCAGAGTGCGTTCAAGCTGGGGTGGCGCGCACCCGGCAGCAGGCTGGCCCCTACGGCGGCCGCCGCAGCGCTCAGCCGCAACTGACATCAATCATTCTCATCGCGATCAATGTGGTGGTCTTTGGGGCGACCTGGCTAACCGGCGGTACCTTCGGGCGGCTGTTCAACCTGCTGGCGTTGAAGCCGGGCGGTTTTTGCCTGGCTGGGGACAGGATCTACCTCAGCAATGCCACTGAATGCGCGGCGATTGGCTACCAGTGGGTTGACGGTGTCGCCACCGGGGCCTGGTGGCAGCCCCTCTCCAGTGCGTTCATGCACGACGGCATTATGCACATCGCATTCAACATGGTTGCCCTCTTCGTGCTTGGCCCAGGCCTAGAACAGATTATCGGCCGGGCCCGGTTCGTGGCGGTCTACTTCGTCTCGGCGCTGATGGGATCCGCGTTCGTGATGTGGCTCAGCGCCCCATACACCTCAGTGGTTGGTGCCTCCGGTGCGATCTTCGGGCTGATGGGCGCGGTCCTGCTGCTGTCGGTCAAGCATCGGGGCAACGTGCGCAGCATCATGATGTGGCTTGGACTAAACGTTGTTATCACCGTGGCCAATGCGGGCAGCATCTCTTGGCAAGGCCACCTGGGCGGCTTCTTGGGTGGCTTGGCCGCCACCGCCGCGATCATCTATCTTCCCAAGCAGCTGCGTGACCGCTGGCAGTGGCCGCTCGTGGTGCTGGCTGGGGTCGTCGCGATCGCAGCTACCGCGGCCCGCGCCTTGACGTTGACCTAGCCCGACTTGAACAACTGCTGGATTAGCGGGCCGGCAGTTGTCGAGCCCGATTCCCCGACCTCGACGAAGGCGGCCACCGCCACGTCATTATTCCAGGCAATCATCCAGGCGTGGGTTTGGTACTGGCCCGCCTTGCCAAACTCGGCCGTGCCCGTCTTGGCGCCAGTCATTAGCCCGGCGAGCACCTTGCCGGTGCCCTGCGTCACCGTCGCGCTCATCATTTCTTGTAACTGCTTGGCCTCGGTCTCGGTCAATGGGGCGGCCGTCGACTCGGCCTGTTCCCCGGCAACCAGCCACGGGATGACCGTACGACCGCCCGCGACACTCGCGGCCACCGATGCCATTGCCAGCGGCGACATCGTGATCTGGCCCTGCCCGATCATGCTGGCTGCCTGATCGATCTTGCTGGAATTGGGGGCGACGGTGCCGAAGTTGGAGGTGAACCCAGCCTCATAGTCTGTGCCGACGCCCAGGCTGGCCGCGGCCGCATGTAGCTCCTCGGGCGTGACCTTAGCCGCGCCATTTACGAAAGCGGTGTTACACGAGTAAGCCAGCGCCTCGGTGAGCGTGATTTCGCCGGTCATATTCGACGGGTAGCCCGAGTAGTTGGTGAAATTGTGGCCCGCGACATCAACCGACTGCGGGCAGCTGACCTTCGATGTTGGGGTGAGCCCTTTTCGCAGCAGCGCCAGTGCCGAAACCACCTTGAATGTTGAGCCAGGCGAGAACTTGCCGAAGGTCGCCTGCGGATATGACCCGGCGGCGGGGGAATTCGCGGCGGCCAGCACGCCGCCGGTGGCTGGGTCGATGACCACGATGGCGGCCACGCCCTGCTGGTTAGCCAGGATCTCTTCGGCGCGAGTCTGCAGCTCGCGATCCAGGCTGAGGTCCAGCGGCTTGCCAGGCTTGGCCTCGGAGGTGAACAGGTTTTGTTCCTCGCTGGTGCCAGCCTCCCGGGGAACCAGGTCCACCTGCCGGCCGGGTGTGCCTCGCAGCCGCTGGTCGTAGCGGGATTGCAGCCCGCTGGCGCCGACTATCTCGCCCGGCCAGATAGTGCCTTCGGACTTGGCAATATCGTCTGCCGTAGCGGTGCGAGAGACGCCGAGCAAGCTAATGGCGAATTGGTTGCTAGGAGCGACCATTACCTCGACGGGCGCGAAATCCGCGCCAGGCACCTTGCCGATGTCGGGGATGATGCCGTCTTTCGGCAGGGTCGTGGCGACCACGAATTGCTTTTCGCCCGCCGCCGCGACGCGCTTGGTGAAGGCCGCAGCATCAATCTCCAGCAAGGCGGCCAGATCAGCTGCTGCCTTCGGCCAGTCGGCCGGGTCGACCCGGCCCTTGTCTAGGCCGACCTGGAATTGCGTGTGCTGCTCTACTAGCGCTAGCCCTTCGTTGTCGTTGATCGGCGCTCGCTTGGGTAGTTGATGCCGGTGGCGCAGCCGATTGGTCAAGTTGAGGCTTGAGTGCAGGATGCTTGGCTTCCACACCACATGCCAACTGCTGTCGGTGTAGACGAGGTTGGCGGTAGCGGTGAAGTCCCACACGGCGTCACTGAAGTCGTAGTGATGCTGCAAGGTGACCTCGGCGACGTCTGCCTCGGGGTAGCTGATTGCTTCAACCTTGACGCTCGGGTGGTAGCCGTCCATCCCGGCGAAGATGGTCGTCAACTCTTCTTGCGCCTTGGTCGGTTCCACCAGCAGTGGCAGCCCGGTTACGTCGAACTTGGTTAGCGCCGCTGCCAGCTGCTTGGCGGCTGGTTGGGCGTCGGGCGTATCGCCAGGGGGCTTCGTGGCTACTGTGGTGGCCGCCGAAGTGGCGGGGGCCGACCCCTGGTCTAGTTTAGTGAGCGCACAGCCGGTGATGACTAGGCAAAACGAGGCCAACACTGCCACGCCAGATCGTCGCATGGTTACTCCCATCAGTGTGTTTAGACTACCTTGCCGTGATGCGAAACCTGAGCAGCTAGCGCGCCCAGCCCGGGGAGTGACCAGGCAGCCAGCTCTCGCCCGGCTGCAATCGACGCCAGCAGCGGCCTGCTAGGGGTAATGCTGGCAAGCAGGATATTCTTGACGTTGGTCGGCAGCTGCCGACGCTGACAACAGGAGATTGCAAGTGAGTGTCGCCCCGTGGGTGTGGGTCCTAACTATCGCCGTGATAGCGGGGCTGATCGCCTTCGACTATTTCGCACACGTACGCAAAGCGCACGTTCCTAGCCTGCGAGAAGCCGCTGTCTGGTCCGGCATCTACGTCAGTATTGCCGCCACCTTCGGCGTGATCGTGCTGATCTTTGGTGGCGCCCAGATGGGGGCCGAGTATTTCGGCGGCTGGCTCACTGAATACGCATTGAGTGTGGACAACCTGTTCGTGTTCCTAGTGATCATGAGCTCGTTCTCGGTTACCCGCAAACACCAGCAGAAGGTGTTGCTGTTCGGCATCGTGTTTGCCCTGATCTCCCGCAGCGTGTTCATCCTGGCAGGCAAGGCGCTGATCGACGCCTTTTCCTGGGCCTTCTACCTGTTTGGTGCGCTGCTGATTTTCACCGGCCTCAAGCTGTTGCTGCCGGGTGACGACGAGCCGGGATCGGACAACTTCGTGATCCGGCTGGCCAAGCGGTTGCTGCCCACGACCGAGCACTACTACGACGACAAGCTGATTGCGGTCGAAAATGGCAAGCGGATGCTTACCCCGATGCTGCTGGTGATGGTGGCTATCGGCGGCACCGATGTGCTGTTTGCGTTGGACTCCATTCCTGCCATCTATGGGCTGACCACCAACGTCTATGTGGTGTTCACGGCGACGGCCTTTTCCTTGCTGGGGCTGCGACAGCTGTACTTCCTGATCGACACCCTGCTCGACCGATTGATCTATCTTGATTACGGGCTCGCCCTGATACTCACCTTTATTGGTATCAAAATGATATTGGAGGCGTTGCATGGTAACCAGCTGCCCTTCCTCAACCAGGGGCAGCCGATCCCGGTCTACACCTTCGACATCGGCACTAGCCTGTTCGTTATCGCCTCGGTGCTGGTGATCACCGTCGCCGCATCGCTGGCGAGCCGACGCGGCCGCGTCGCCAGCCGGGTGAGATCCCTGGAACGATTGGCCGATGCCTACCTAAAAGAGCAGCCCGAGCGTGAGCCCGTCGAGCGGGAACGCCAGTACCAGCAGCTCGCTGTGGCCGAAGCCGCATTGCAGCAGATGAACGCTACCTTGGTTGCGGAGGTCATGGACGACGACGTCACCGACAAACTGGCGGCTGCTCACCACCGTCATCTAGAAGTTGCCGGGACCTAGCCAATGGGCGTCGCGACCGCCATGCGCCGATTGTGGCAACACTCTCGGTTCCGGCGGCTGTTCTTGATCCGAGTACTCACCCAGGCCGGAGACGGCACCCTGCAGGTCGGCATGGCGTCCTACATTCTGTTCTCCCCGCAGTCGCAGGCAACCGCCTGGGACGTGGCGGCGGTGTTGGCGTTGACCTTGCTGCCCTACACCTTGATCGGCCCCCACTTCTCGGCGCTGCTCGATCACTGGCATCGGCGAAACATTGTGGTGGCAGCAGATAGCACTCGAGCCGTACTGGCAATATTGCTCGCTGGCCTAATCGGGGTTGGCCTCACCAGCGGCTACTGGCAGCTCATGTTGTACGCCGCACTGTTGCTGGCTTTGAGCATCAGCCGCTTTGTGCTGGCCGGGCTGTCGGCGGCCCTGCAGCACACCGTCGCAGCCGACGAATACCTGACCGCGTCGTCCGTGGTGCCGACCGTCGGGCCGATTGGGGTGGTGCTCGGTGCCCTAATCGGCTTCGCGACCCGGGTGGGGCTAGCCCCGGTGCTCGGTGTGGCGCTGGCCAATGCAACAGTGTTCCTGCTGGCGGGGCTGCTGTTCCTCGGTTCGGCCGCCACCGCAGCCAGGTTCGGGCGAACCGAGCTGGGGCCAAAACAGCGCGCCCCGCTGACCTCGATCGGCGACGTAACCCGCGACCTAGCTGCGGCTACCAAACATTTGTGGCGGCGGCGTTCGGCCGTGGCGGCGATGACGGTGATGGCAGCCACGAGGGTAACCTTCGGCATGTTTTCGGTGGCGGTGATAGTGGGCATGCGCAACACCTTCCATCAGCCAGACCAGCCGGAGGCCGCGATCGGCGATCTGACGCTGTGGGGGGTGCTGGCTGGCGGCGGCTACATTCTGGCTACGGTGCTGGTGCCGTTCGCAGTGCGGCTCGCCAGCCTGCGCCGCACCATGATCGGCGCCCTACTGCTGGCTGGCCTGGCCCAGCTAGCGACAGCCGCTTGGCCAAGCTTCTGGGTGCTGCTTGGCGGCACTGCGGTGCTAGGGCTTGCTGTGCAGACGGTGAAAATCGCCACCGATACCGTCGTTCAAGCCCAGGTCGCTGAGCACTACAAGGGTCGGGTGTTCACGCTTTACGACATGGCCTACAACGGCGGGCTAGTGCTCTCCGGAGTGCTGGCGGCTTTTGTGCTGCCCGCAGCCGGGATCTCGCCCCAGGTGTTCTGGGCGCTTGCGCTTGGCTACATCGTTGCGGCGGCCTGTTTCGCGTGGTTCAGCCGCACCCACGACCCGGCCAGCTTTGAGCGAGGTACCGAGTCGTTGTAGATGGCGCTATGGTCGAGGCATGCTGAAGAAGATCGGATGGCTAACGCTGCTGGTGCTGGCAGCCGTCATTGGGGCCAATCTCGCCGATCGGCGGGCAGCCCGGCGGCGGGCTGAGCTGTGGGCAGAGGCCACCAAGCCCCGGAGCTAGTAGCCGAGCATCTCCTTGCGCTGCGGCAGCCAGGCGATGGCGTCGCGCACCGCGTCCACCTCAGTGAGTTCGGCCTGCCAGCCGAGCTCTCGCTTGGCTTTTTGGCTCACGGTGTAGACCCCGGCCACATCCCCCGGCCGGGGATCGCCGAATTTGATCTGCAACGGAGTTCCCGACACCTTCTCGAAGCAGGCGGCCAGCTCCTTGACGGTCACGCCATTGCCGGTGCCGATGTTGTACACCTGGTAAGGCTCGTCGCGGGTAACCTCGTCGAAGTGCTCCAGGGCGGCGACGTGGGCGCGGGCCAGATCCCAGACGTGGATGAAGTCGCGAATGCCGGAACCGTCGCGGGTGGGCCAGCTGATGCCAGTCACGGTAAAGGTGCTCTGCTCAACCCAGGCTTCGAGTAGCTTCGCGAGCACGTGGCTCGGCTTTTCGAGTTGCTGGCCGGAGCGCAACTTGGGATCGGTGCCGATCGGGTTGAAGTAGCGCAGGCTGGTCACCCGCATGTCGCTGGCCTGGGCAAAGTCCTTGAGGATCATTTCCACCATGAATTTGGTGCGCGCATACGGCGATCCGGGCTCCAGTGCCGACTCCTCGGTGACTACGAAGTCATCGTCGGGCTGATAGACCGATGCCGACGAGCTGAACAGGAACCGGTGGACGCCATGGCGCTCCAGGTTTTCCAGCAGGTGAATGGTCTTGGCTACGTTGTTGTCGTAGTACGCCAGCGGCTCGGCTACCGATTCCGGCACGATGATCTTGGCGGCGCAATGGACCACTGCGTCTATTTGCTGCTCGCTGAACAGTCGGTCCAGCAGCGCATCGTCGGCGATGTCGCCCTCGTAGAGCGGACGGTTTTCGACGAACTCGCGCTTACCGGTAGAGAAATCGTCCAGTACCACCACTTCGTGTCCAGAATCTTCGCAAGCTGATGCCACGGTGCTGCCGATGTACCCTGCCCCGCCGGTAATAAGAACTCTCATCATGTCTCCTTATGATCCAGCCTTCAGTGTAATGCTCGACTGGAGTCGGAAGCTATATTCGCTTACCGGATCCGTGTGGTCCCGGCCGCGGGTTTGGTTCAGCTGTTGTTGGGTACGGCGACGGCCTTAATGAGGGCGGTCATCAGTTCCATAGAGCGCTGGTTTGGAGTTAGCGACGGTACCCCCTGATTGAGGAATACCGCCTCCATTACTTCGGTCAGTTCGCGGGGCGGTAGCAGCCAGGTGAAATCCAGGCGTTCACTTAATTGTCCCAGTGCGCCGACCAGGATCTCGCGGATTTGCGCGGCAACTTCGGCCGTCGCCTGTTCCAACTCAGGGGTACGCAGCGCCCGCTGACCCAATTCTGCCAGGGTGCGGCGGTGTGCCTCGTCGGGTGCCACTATCTCGAAATAGCGGAGTAGTCCTTGGGTGGCGATCCAATCTAGGTCTGTATCCGGCGAGACTTCGTAGATTGACTGGGTGAAATTGGTGGAAATCCGTTCCCTAATGCTTTCGAGGATCGCCACGCAAAGCTCATCTTTGGAACTGAAGTTGGAGTAGAAGGCTCCACGGGAAAACCCAGCCGCGTCGCACAATTGCTCCACGCTGGTGCCGTCGATGCCGCAACGAGCAAACTCGTTGATGGCTGCTGCAACCAGCCTTCGCTGAGTTTCCTCCCGGCGTGGCGTAGGCTCAGACACGGTTCCTCCGAGGTCGAGACGACTGAACGGAGAACATTATAAACAATTGTGAGTCCCCCACTCGCTAGGCTCGATACATTAATGTATCCTGGATACAGTTTCGTATCCAGGGAAGGTGAGATTGGAATGTCAGCGTGGCTGTACGACCTGGGGACTTGGTCATTCCGACATCGCAAGCTGGTGATCTGGCTCTGGCTCGGTCTCGCCGGGGTGCTTGCAGCGCTGGGATTTTCGCTTCGCAGTCCGTACAACGATCAGTTTGAAATACCCGGTTCGGACTCTGCGGCAGCGTTTGATCGACTTCACATGACCTTCCCGTCTGGGGCATCTCTCACGGCAACCGCCGTCGTAGTTGCCCCGGATGGCCTCACCATTGCCGAGCTTGAACCCCAAATCACCCAGGGCATCGAGGACATTGAACGACTCAACCTGGTGGAGTCCGTCGCCTCACCATTCAACGAATACCTGAAGGGAGCGATCTCCGACGACGGGCGGGTTGCCATGATCCGCATCAATCTGGATCTGCCCACGACCGCCACCGATGCCCAGCGAGCCGAGCTGACCGCAGCCGGGGAACGCATGCAGGAGTTGTTACCCCAAGGGTCACGGGTGGTGATGGGCGGCCGGGCATTCAACTACGACGTGCCTCAGCTCGGTATCACTGAAGTGGTGGGGGTGCTGATCGCCCTGGTCGTCTTGTACATCATGCTGGGATCGATAATCTCGGCTGTCCTCCCGATCTTTTCAGCGATTTTGGGAGTTGTTACCAGCATGGGCCTGCTGCTCTTGGGTACCAACATCACCAATGTGAACTCGGTTGTCCCGTTGATGGGTGTCATGCTTGGTTTGGCGGTGGGCATGGACTACGCCCTGTTCATCCTGATGCGGCATCGAGAGCAACTGAAAGCCGGAATGCCACCACTGGAATCAGCTGGTAAAGCGATTGGTACCGCTGGCTCGGCGGTGCTGTTCGCGGCCACCACCAACGTCATCGCGCTGTTGGGGCTGTCAGTCGTGGGAATTCCGTTCCTCACTATCATGGGTGTCTACGCGGCGCTGACGGTGGCGGTTACGGTTGCCTTGGCGCTGACCTTGATGCCGGCGTTCATGGGAGTGCTCGGCAGGCGGATGATGCCTAAACCGAAGCGCAGGGGCAGGGCTGCAAGGGCCGCCTCGAAACAACTCCCGGCTACCGACGAGTTTGGTGAAACAAGGCCGCCCCGAGAGCGGCGTGGCGTGTTTGAGCGGTGGGTACAGTTCACCACCTCTCACCCCATCGTGACAACAGTCGTCGTGGTCGCAGGACTGGTCGTATTGGCCATCCCCGGGCTCAGGATGCAGCTGTCGCTGCCCAATTCCGCTGACCACGGCGTCAATGCCCCGGACCGCATCGCCTACGACCTGATTGAGAAGCACTTCGGGCCGGGGTACAACACCCCGCTGATCGTGACAGCCGAGATAATCTCTTCGACTGATCCGCTCGGACTCATCGATGACTTGGTTGCTGACGTGCGCGAGCTCGACAACATCAAACTCATCGCGCTAGCGGTGCCCAACAAGAATGCCGACACCGCGCTGATCCAGATCATCCCCTACACCAGCCAGTACGACCCGGCGACCGCGAAGCTGGTGGACGACTTACGTGAACTGGTCGACACCTGGCCGGAACGCCATGGTATTGAGGGCGCGGTTACGGGAATCACGGCTGTTCAGTTGGATGTGAATCAGCGCATCGCGGCGGCCGCTCTGCCCTTTGGCACCCTGGTGGTCGGGTTGTCATTGCTGGTGCTGGTCGCGGTGTTCCGCTCGGTGTGGATCGCGGTCAAGACTACCTTGGGGTTCCTGCTCAGTATTGGCGCCGCCTTCGGGGCGACCACCCTCGTATTCAACGACGGCTGGTTCAACGAGTTGATCAACCTTGAGAGACCGACATCGGTTATCAGTTTCCTGCCTATCATCCTGATGGGTGTCCTGTTCGGGTTATCGATGGACTACGAAGCCTTCCTGGTCAGCCGGATGCGCGAGGAATATGTGCACGGCAAGCCGCACTTGGACGCGATCCGCGACGGCTTCCGTGCCTCTGGCCCGGTGATCATCGCGCTGGCGTTGATCATGTTTACCGTTTTCGTCTCGTTTGTGCCAACCGAGATGATGTCGCTCAAGGCGTTGGCATTTGCCTCGGCGGTGGGAGTACTGGTGGACGCAGTGCTGGTGCGGATGACGCTCGTGCCCGCCGTGCTTACGCTGATCGGGGATCGCGCCTGGCGGCTGCCATCGTGGTTGGAGCGCTACGTGCCGGTGGTTGACGTGGAAGGCGAGGTCCTCACTCGCAAGTTGCGGCTGGCCGACTGGCCCGGCGACGGTTCCGTCGTACACGTCGAGCAACTGCGGGTTGCTGGGATTGTTGCTGAGTTGGATCTGGTCATGTATCCGGGACAGGTGGTCGGAATCGTGGGCCAGGTGGGGGCTAGGACGGGTGCGGCGCTGGCGCTAACCGGGCGGCTGCCTATCAGTTCGGGCCGGGCCCGAGTAGCCGGGGAGTTGCTGCCTGACGCGGAGGCAGCGGTGCGCCGCCGAACAACCTATCTCGATGTCGCCAACAGTAGTAATGCAGCACGGGCACTCGATCGGGTGCGGCACGTTACCCATCGCGTCATTGTGTTGGATTCGCTGGAACGGATCACCACCGCAGCGGAACGCGAGGCCTTGGCCGAGATCATCGCCCACACAAGGCAGAACGCCGACCGCGCGGTGCTGTGTTGTGCGACCAGTGCCGAGCTACTGCAGGAGCTAGCGCTGGATCGGGTTGTTGAAGTGGTGGGAGAAACAGCTGTCAGGAGTGAATCATGACCTATCGACCGGCTAGCAAGTTCAGCTGGGTGGCACTGCTAACCCTGCTGGTGGTTCCGCTTGTACTGGGCCTAGCCCTGGCGGGGCTCACATCGCGAGATCGAACCATGGTGGTGGAGGCGGCCGTGGTCAATCTCGACCAGGTGGTGGAGATAGATGGGCGCATCGTGCCGCTAGGCCGACAGTTGGCCGCCGAGATCATTGATCGTGAAGGCCTTAATGTCACTTGGGTACTGGCAGATGAAGAGAGCGCCGAATCGAGGCTGGCCGAGGGCACGTACGCCGCCGTGGTTACGATCCCGGAGGAGTTTTCGGCCGCAGCCACGTCGTTCAGCGATAACGACGCGGCGGCGGCGCGGCAGGCCACTATCAAGGTGGCGGTCTCGGAGAACTCGCCGATCACTGACGCGGAGCTGGCCCAGGAAATCGCGTGGCTGGCTACCCAGACCATCAACGACAGCCTGACCGAGGCCTACCTGGATAACGTCTACATCGGTTTCAACCAGGTCAAGGAAAGGTTCGAAACCGTCGTCGGGGCAGCCGATCAGCTGGCCGACGGTGGTGCTCAACTGAATACGGGGATCAATGCGCTGGATGCGGGAGCCGCGCAGCTCAATGACGGGCTGCAGCTCATGAGCGATAACTCCGGCCGACTGGTCGCTGGCGGCGACCAGCTCGTTTCGGCGGGCCGCCAGTTGGCCGCAGGCGTGCGGCAATACACCGACGGGGCGGCCGAACTCAACGGGGGCGTGCAGCGGCTCAAGGGCGAGTTGCCGCAGCTGGTCGGCGGGGTGCAGCAACTCAACGATGGCTCGGAAGCGTTGCTCGGCGGGCTGCCGGAGTATGTCAACGGGGCTAAGCAGGCGATCCAGGGCGTCGGGGCGATCCAGGGCGGGCTTGATCAGGTTATTGCCGGAATCGATCAGGCCGAGCTGGACTTCTCCCAACTCGACGAGTTGGCGGTGGGGGCGCGGCAGGTCTCCGATGGGGTCAACGAGCTAAACGCCGAGGTCCAGCCGTACAGCGAGCAACTCGCCCAGCTGGCGGATGTGTTGGCGGAGTTGGAGCCGGTGGTGGCGGCCGCTGGGCCAGCCGTCCAAGAACTGTATGCCTATCTGGTGTCGCTGTCCGACCCGAACGCCGACGTGCCGCCGGAGGTCTACGCGGTCGCCCAGCAGATTAAGGATCAGTTCACCTGCCCCGTCGCCGATCCAGCTACCTGCCAGCAGCTGCAAGAGACCTTCAACCAAGGCGTGGATGACAGTGTTGTCGCGGGCTACCGGGAAGCGGCGGCAGCCGCAGCCGCCGCGTTGAATGCGCCAGACCCGAACACCGGGCTGACGCCGCTGCAGACCTTCGAGAACATGTTGGCCTATACCGATGACATTGAGCATTACAGCGAATCGGTGGCCAAGCTGCGGCAGTTGGCGCCGAACCTGCAACGGTTGGCCGATGGCGCCGATCAGGTTGCCACCGGCAACGAGCAGCTCGCCCGGGAGTTGCCCGGGAAGCTGGCCGAAAACTCCGCGCAGTTGCGCGGCGGGCTGCAACAGCTATCCGACGGCGCCCGGCTGCTGAGTGAGCAGGCCCAGCCGATAGTGGCGAACGCGGATCAACTTAGCTCGGGTGCCACCGAGCTGTTGGGCGGCATTCGGGAACTGAACACGCAGGTGAAACAGCTGCCGCAAGGCGTAAATCAGTTGGCCACTGGCGCGGCGCAGCTAGCCAGTGGCGGCGCTGACCTAGCCGAGGGCACCAGGCAATACTCAGCCGGCGTCGAACAGTACGTCGCGGGGGTCAATGCGTTAGC
>PDSD01000001.1 GCA_002748325.1 Arachnia propionica
GTAGTTGCTCAGGAACACGTCCGGGCCAGCGATGTCGGCCTCTGCCTGCGAGTCGTAGCCGCGGTGAATCGCGTCGTCGGGACGCTGGAACAGCAGCCCTTCACAGTTCTTGACGTACTTGCGCGACGGCACGCCGTTGTCTAGGTCGCCCATGGCGACGATGCTGGCCGTAATGTCGTCCTCGGTCTGCACCTTGGCTGCCGGATGGAAGTCGTGACGCAGCCCGAACAACCGCCAGGAACCGTCAGGATCGAAACCGACGCGCACCATGTTGACGTGAATCTTGTCGCCGTTGAGGCGCAGCGAGATGCCCTTGCGGCCGTTGATGAGGCCGACGGTGAAGTGGCTCTGCCAATCCTCGCCCCATTCCGGCCGATAGAAGCGCTTGACGATGTACACCAATTCCTTGATGTGGTGCGGGATGCTGTCGAGCCATTCGTTGTAGGCGTCGGTGTAGTCGCTGCTTGGGGTCAGCAGCTTGATGACGCTGCCGAGGCTGCGCTGATCGGACAACACCGGCCGCCGGTCGCTGCCGTGTAGCGCCGGGTCGGCGAACCGGTCGGAGAAGTCGTTTGCCAGGATCTTGGCGACCTCACGCATGTCGGCTTCTTCGTCCTTGACGTAGACGTTGCCGCTGATGAACGCGTCCGTGATCGACTTGGAGATCTCCGACTTGCCGCCGCCGGAGACGGTGGCTGGCTTGTGAATGGTGGTCGCCCGCGGGGACGTGCCCACCAGGGTCCACTGTGCGCCGTCCACCATCATGTGCTGCAGTTGCACCAGGTAGCCGTCGGGGCCGAGGTAGAGCTTGTCGGCTCGCAGCGGGATGCCCTTGGTCTCGCCGTCAATCTCCCAGCTGACGCTCATGTCGCGCAGGCTGAACGTGCTGCGCTCCGGCACCAGCACAATGTGGTCGTTCTCTTTGTCGAGGGCGTGGCCCTCGGGCTGCAGGATGAACCGGTGCGAATCGCGGGCCACCACGCTCTTAAGGGTGACACTCTCGTCGCCGTACTCACTGGTGAAGTGCTGGCCAAGGTTGTAGCTGGGGTAGCAGGAGGCGCCGCCAGCGTGCTCCTCCTCGACCATGCCGAACAGGTTTGCCGAGTAGCTGATCTGGGCCTTTACTTCCTTCTTGCAGTAGCCGAAGTAGTTGTCGGCGACGATGGTGACGATCACGCCGCGCTCGTCACGCGCGCACACCTTGAAGGCGGTGCCGCCGTTGTAGAGCTCGGACTCGTCACGCCAGCATTGGCCGTCGCGGCGCTGCCGTTCGGTGGCGTCATCGAAGTGCGGCAGGCCCAGTTCCTTCTTGGTGAGTTTGGTCAGGTGCGGGGCCATGAACACCGCGCCGGTGTGGCCGGTCCAGGAGCGCGGCTGCAGCGCCG
This sequence comes from Arachnia propionica, assembly GCA_002748325.1. GTDB lineage: Bacteria > Actinomycetota > Actinomycetes > Propionibacteriales > Propionibacteriaceae > Arachnia > Arachnia propionica_A. The sequence continues at coordinate 1,386 of PDSD01000001.1, forward strand.
CGTCGTTCTCCGGCAGGTACGGGTCGCCGCCGTTGCCGAAGATGCCCTCGACGAAATCCAGGTTGGCCATGAAGTTGCCGGGCGCGAAGAACCGGACCTCAAGGGTGCGCTGCCGGGTGAAGCCGGGCACCTCGGGCACCACGATGGGACGCATCAGCAGCGAAACCCAGGCGGCCGGCCGCGATTCCATGTTCGCGCCATAGGGCAACACCAGCGACTTGCTGGGCGGGTTCAGTGCGTGCTCGAGCAGCTTGCCGAACACCTCCTTGGGCACCGCGATCTTGTCATCTTGGATCGGCAGGCCGCCCTCGGCGATGTGGAATACGCCCTTGGTGGTGCGGCGGTCATTTGCCGGGTTGTGCAGCACGCCGTTGGCGACCCGGTAGCTGGCCACATGCTCGGAGGCGAAGTAGTCGCCATCTGCGGGCAGGGACAGGGCGCGGGCCAGGCCAGGTTGGTCCAAAACAAGGGTCTCGCGCGGCAGCTGCGGCGAGGTGCCGGTGCCTTCGAGATAGGAGTCGAGGAAGTTTTGAATGCGGACATCCACCGGGGGTAGCCGATGCTCCAGCCAGCGGCTTAGTTCCCGCTGTCGGGCCAACAACGGCGCCACCAATTCGTGGGTCTCGCTGATGCTGCTCTGATCGGGGGTCGGGAGCCCAAGCATGCCGAGCCGCAGGTCGATGGAGGTACTATCCACTTTTTTAGCCATGGCCCCCATTATTCTCTATATCCCAGACCGGTCGACAAGGGGGTCCGGATGTGACGACGGCCTGTCGGGCCCTGATCGTGACCGGCAGGTCGCGGTATTCACCCGGCGCCAAACTATGCTGTGGGTGTGCCTGCTAGCCTGCCCGACGGCGATCCCGCCCCGCCCGGCGGGGAGTTGCCCGCTGGCGCGCTTCGTGATCTCGCCGAGACCCCGTTTGCGGTCTACGTGCACGTCCCGTTCTGCCGGTCGCGCTGCGGCTACTGCGACTTCAACACTTATGTGGCAGGTGAGTTGACCGGCTTCGCCACGACGGGCTACGCCGATTCCCTGATCGCCGAGCTTGAGCTGGCGCGCCGCGTCTTACCCGGCGCTCCCGAGGTGGCCACGGTGTTCTTCGGCGGCGGCACCCCAACGATGCTGCCGGTTGCCGACCTTAGCCGCATCCTGCAGGCGATCCGCGATCGCTTCGGGCTCGCCGCGGAAGCTGAGGTCACCACGGAGGCAAACCCCGAGACCGTCACCCCGGAGAGCCTGGCGCAGTTGCGGGAAGCGGGCTTTTCCCGGGTGTCGCTGGGGATGCAGTCGGCGGTGCCGCACGTGCTGGCCACGCTCGACCGGGTGCATACCCGGGATCGCGCGTTGGCGGCCGCCGAGTGGGCCCGGCAGGCTGGCTTTGAACACGTCAGCCTTGACCTGATCTACGGCACTCCCGGCGAGACGCTGGCCGACTGGCAGCAAAGCCTGGCGGCGGTGACGAGCGCGCCGGTTGATCACGTCAGCGCCTACTCGTTGACGGTTGAGCCGGGCACCCGGCTGGCAATGCAGGTGCGCCGTGGCGAGCTAGCCACGCCTGACGACGACGAACTGGCAGACAAGTATCTGCAAGCAGAGAAACACCTGAGTGCGGCGGGCTTTGCGAACTACGAAATCTCGAACTGGGCCCGCGACGTGGCCGCCCGCTGTCGCCACAACCTGCTGTATTGGCAGGGCGCGAACTGGTGGGGCGCTGGCCCCGGAGCGCACAGCCACATCGGGGGAGTGCGGTTCTGGAACCGGAAACATCCCCGGGCCTGGGCTGACCGGCTGGCTCAGCGGCAGAGCCCGGCGCAGGGCCGCGAGACGTTGACGCCACAGCAACGGCGCATTGAACGAGTGCTGCTGGAGTTGCGCCTGGCTGAGGGGCTGCCGCTGGCGGTGCTCACCGAAACGGAGCAGGCTCGCCTCGATGAGTTCGTCGCCGCCGGGCTAGCCCAGGTTGCGGCCGATCGGTTGGTGCTGACGCTGCCCGGCAGGCTGCTCGCCGATGGCCTCGTGCGAGATTTGCTCGATTAATTGACCCAGGTGTTGCGCAGCCCAACACAACGTGTTACTGTATTAAACAGCTAGTACAGCAACACAGGAGGCAAAGATGGAATTCGATACGTCGAGTCCAATCTGGCTTCAGATCATGAGCGAGTTTCGACGGCGGCTCGTCGCGGGGGAGCTAGCCCCAGGCGAGCGGTTGAGCGGGGTGCGAGATTTGGCCGCCGAGATGGGGGTCAATCCCAACACCGTGCAGCGCGCGATGGCCGAACTGGAACGAGAAGGGCTGGTCTACACCGAGCGGGCCCAAGGCCGATTCGCGACGACCGATCCCGAGATCATCGCGAGGTTGCGTCACGACGTAGCCACGGCGGCGGCCGATCAGTTCATCGATCAAACGCAGGGCGCCGGGATGACCCGCACCCAAGCTCAAACGATTCTGGACAGCAGATGGAACGAACGTGAAGCACAACTCAGAAACGGAAAGGAGTAGGGCTGTGAATCAACCAATCGTGGCAACAACCGGCCTGATGAAATCATACGGTGCGGTGAAGGCGCTGGCAGGCACTGAGCTCGCGCTTTATCCCGGCCAGATCGTCGGCCTACTCGGCGAAAACGGCTGCGGCAAAACCACCCTGCTGAAAGGTCAGGGTCGCCGGACATAAGCCAGGCCTCGAGTCGAAGGCAGTGACCTCGTTCCTGCCCGACGTCAGCTATCTGCGCGACGGCATGCGAATCAGCCAAGCGGTTGAGCTCTTCACCGATTTCTTCCCTGACTTCAACGCCGACAAAGCAGCCGACAGCATCAAGTTCTTCGGCTTCGACTCCGACATGCGGTTGCGGGAAATGAGCAAGGGCATGCGCGAGAAAGTGCAGGTCGCACTGGCGATGTCGCGAGACGCCAAGGTGTTCTTGCTCGACGAGCCAATCTCCGGGGTGGACCCGGCAGCCCGTGAAATCATCCTGCAGGGCATCGTACGCAACCTCGAACCGGACGCGCTGGTGTTCATCTCCACCCACCTGGTGCACGACCTGGAACCGGTACTCGACGGTGTGGTGATGATGCGCTACGGCAAGACCCTGCTCAGCGGTTCGGTGGACGAATTGCGCGCCGAACACAACCTCAGCATCGACGCACTATTCCGAAAGGTCTACTCATGGTCGCAAAACTAATCAAGCACGAATGGCTACGCACCCGGTACTTGCTGGGGCTGATCTTCGCCGGTGGCACCTTCCTGGTGCTGGTCGGATCCGGGCTAATGCTGTTCAAAGACACGCTGATCAGCATTGTGGCTGGCGTCTCGATGTTCCTGGGGTTCGCGATCATGGTGCTCGGGCCGACCGCCTGGCTAGTGATTGAGCACTACCAGTCATCGTTTGGACGGCAGGGCTACCTGACCCACACGCTGCCAACAACCGGGCCGAAGATCTTTTGGACCAAGCTCAGCTACGGCTCGTTGGTGCTGCTGGTCAACTTGGTGTGGGGCGCGGTACTTGGGGTCCTTGCCATGTACTCCATCGAATACGCCAACGGGAATGATCCCGACTGGTCGCTCGTGCCCAATCTGTTGCAGGAACTCGTCGAGATAACGCCGCCATGGCTCTTAGCGCTGATGATCATTTGGCTCTTGCTAAGCCCGGCGATGAGCCTGATCACGTTCTACTTCCCAGTGGCGTTTGGCTCGGAGACCAGGATGCAAAAGCTCGGCTTCGGCGGCCCGGTGTTGGTCTACGTGATCTACTACGCGGTGTCTCAGGCATTGGCGCTGATTTCGCTGATACTGCTTCCGGTGGCCATCTTCTTTGTGGACGGCCAGCTAACCATCTCGACGTACAACTTCTTCGAGGCGATGGCTAGCGAAAATGGCCTGGACGGGGTTCCGATCGGCGTCCTGATGCTGCAGTTCGTCATCAGCGTCGGGTTGGCTTGGCGAACCCACGTCTCGTGGTCGAAGAAGATCGCACTGCGCTGATCTGCTAACTGGTGCGGGGCACTACGGCTTGGCCGTGGTGCCCCGTTTCTGGTTTCCGGGCGAGTCACGTCGTGGCGGCCGCGCGAAGCCCGTAGCCTCGCTATGGTGAGCCGATACTTAAACGACGTGCTGCGGCCGGGCTGGCAGCGCGCGCACCTAAAGCAAACCCGGGACGTGCCCGTGGCCCGGGACCTCGTGGTCGAGTTTGACGACTTCTGCGGCGCGGTCATCGGCTGGGAGAACGGGCTGGTGGTGCTAGAAGACCGCCACGGCAAGCGACGCAGCTTCCCGATGGGGCCGGGCTTTTTGTTGGAAGGCGAGCCGGTGGCACTGCGCCCGCCGCTGCGGGCCGCCAAGGCTCCGGCCCGCTACACCGCATCCGGATCGCGCGTTTGCGTTGAGCAGGCCAAGGTGGCGTTGCCCAGCCGGATCTTCGTGGAAGGCCGCCACGACGCCCAACTAGTCGAAAAGGTATGGGGCGACGACCTGCGCCACGTCGGTGTGGTGGTCGAATACCTGGGCGGCATCGACGAGCTGCCGCAGATCGTGGCCGACTTTTCGCCCGCGCCAGGG
>PDSD01000111.1 GCA_002748325.1 Arachnia propionica
CCCCGGTGCCCGCGGATCGCCGCAGAGAGATACTTGCAGACCCCGGTTTTGGGACGTATTTCACTGACCATCGAGCAGTGGCAACCTGGACGGATGGCGCTGGCTGGCATGACCAACGGATCGAGCCACGGGAGCCGATCACGCTGGACGATTCTGCGGGGGTGCTGCACTACGCCCAGGAGATATTTGAGGGGCTGAAGGCCTACCGGCATGACGACGATTCGGTCTGGCTGTTTCGTCCCGACATGAACGCAGCCAGGTTCGCTCGGTCTGCCCGAAGAATGGGTATGGCGCCGCTGCCAGAGGAGGCTTTCCTCGAGTCGGTTCGGCGAGTCGTCGAGATCGATCACGAGTGGGTGCCAGCGCCCGAAGGCGAGCAGAGCCTGTATCTGCGTCCGTTCCAGATTGCGTCCGAATCCTTCTTGGGCGTGCGTCCGGGCAAGGAATACACCTATTACATGATTGCGTCGCCCGTGGGCGCCTACTACCCGGATCCGGTGCGGCTCTGGCTCACCCCAAACTATACGCGGGCCACCTGGGGCGGAACGGGCGCCGTCAAGTGCGGCGGCAACTATGCGGCCAGCCTGGTGGCCGCCGAAGAGGCAGCCGAGCACGGCTGTGGCCAGGTCATGTGGACCGATGGCGAAACCCGCACTTACGCAGAAGAGTGCGGCACCATGAACATCATGTTCGTCACCAAGAACCGCGAACTGCACACCTGACCGGCACTATTCTGCCCGGAGTCACGCGAGACTCGCTTCTGCGCCTCGCCCCCAAGCACGGTCTGCAACCGGTGCAGCGACGGATTCCCATGGACGAGGTGCTCACCAAGCTGCAGGCCGGCGAGATTTCCGAGGTGTTCGCCTGCGGAACTGCGGCGGTGATCACTCCGATCATCGGCTTCCGTGGCCCCAACGACGTAGACGTCTCAGTAGGCGACGAAACGCCCGGGAAGTTCTCAATGGAACTGCGGGAACACCTAACTGGAATCCAATACGGGCATATGCCAGACTACTTCGGCTGGATAACGAAGGTGGTTTGA
>PDSD01000031.1 GCA_002748325.1 Arachnia propionica
ATTCAGCCCACCTACGATGGCGCACTTTGGTTCAGCGAAGGCCTGGCACCGGTTTCGGCAAATGGTCGGGCGAGTTTCATTAATACTGCTGGTGAATTGGTGATTCAGGGCACCTACGATGAGGCTGGCTGGTTTAGTGAAGGCCTAGCTGCAGCTCGACAGCAGGATCGTTGGGGTTTCATTAATACGACCGGTGGGTGGGTGATTGAGGCTAAATACACTGCGGCTGGTTGGTTCAGTGAAGGCCTAGCTCCGGTTTCGGTTGATGGTAAGTGGGGGTTCGTTAACACCAGTGGCGAGATGGCGATTCAGCCTACCTACGATGAAGCGCGCTCTTTTAACGAAGGTTTGGCAGCGGTTCAAGTGGGGGATCGTTGGGGGTTCATTAACACCAGTGGCGAATTGGTGGTTCAGCCTACTTACGATGGTGTTTTTCCCTTTGTTGATGTTGGTGCGCAGCAGGTCGACTTGCGGGTATTGATGATGCTATTGGACGTCTAAGCAAGTGCAGCTGGTGAGCTGTGCTCGTGGCCCGTGCCCTGCTGGCAACGCGCCGCTGGTGTTGCGGGGTATGTTGTTGGCAGCGTGCAAGTAGGGCATTGCCGCCTTTGCTTGCTCAGCACAGCTTGTTCGCAGTTGCTGGTTATTGGGCTTCGCTGACGCTAATACTTCCAGTGCGGCAAGATGGATGGTGCATTGCAGTTTCGCGTGAGGTTTTCGGTTCCGCTGTGGTTGCTGAGAGGTTGGTTGATGTCGCAGTTTTCGCATCCTGGGCCAGGTGCTGGCGGGTCGCATCCTGAGCAAGGTTTTGGTTATAGCCCGGTTGCTGGTTCGGGACCTGGGCCGATGCCTCCTGGTCAGCCTCCGGTTGGGGCGATGCCTCCTGGTCAGTCTCCGGTTGGGCCGGTGCCGCCGAAGCGTAGCGGCTGCTTGGCTTGGGCGATCGCCGGGGTGGCTTTCGCCTTGGTCCTGGTTGTTGTTTTGGTGGTGTTGGTTGTGTATCCGGGGCTGGTGTCGTCGAATGATTCCAGTTCCGAAACTAGCTCCACTGCTTCTCCTGTCGTGAGCCCGCCTGCTGGCCAGAGTTCGTCACCTGTTTCAGCTAAGCAGCTGCTAGCTGCCGTTACGGTTGGGGATCGTGTTGGGTATATTGATCCGGATGGAACCTTTGTGGTTCAACCTAGCTACTACAACGTTGGCTCGTTTAGAGATGGTCTTGCGCCGGTTAGAGCTGATGATCATTGGGGTTTCATTAACCCCAGCGGCAAGATGGTAATTCAGCCTACCTACGATGATGTCGGTTTATTTAATGAAGGCCTAGCGCCAGTCAGAATTGATGGTTGGTGGGGTTTCATTAACACCAGTGGCGAGTTGGTGGTTAAACCTACCTACGATGATGCTGGTTTGTTTAACGACGGCCTGGCAGTGGTTCAGGTGGGGGATCGTTGGGGTTACGTTAACACCAGTGGCGAGTTGGTGATTCAGCCTACCTACGATGGGGCTGGTATGTTCAATGATGGTCTGGCGCCGGTCGCGGTTGGTCAGCGTTGGGGTTACATTAACACCAGTGGTGAGTTAGTGGTTCAGCCTACCTACGATTACGCCTATTGGTTTACTGACGGTCTGGCGCCGGTTTTGCTTGGCGAGTATTGGGGTTTCGTTAGCACCAGTGGTGAGTTGGTGATTCAGCCTACCTACGATCTAGTGCGCTCTTTTAATGAGGGTCTGGCTCCGATTGTGTTTGGGGATCGTTGGGGGTTCATTAACACCAGTGGCGAGTTGGTGGTTCAGCCTACCTACGATCAAGTGCGGCTTTTTAATGAGGGTCTGGCGCCGGTTGCGGTTGGTGATCGTTGGGGTTTCATTAACACCAGTGGTGAGATGGTGGTTCAGCCTACCTACGATCAAGTGCGCTCTTTTAATGAGGGTCTGGCTCCGATTGCGGTTGGGGATCGTTGGGGGTTCATTAACACCAATGGTGAGATGGTGATTCAGCCTACCTACGATAACGCTGAGTTTTTTGTTGATGCTGGTGCGCAGCAACTCGATTTGCTGGCTTTTCTGGCGCTAATTGACACTTAAGTGAGGCCTGACGGCGTGTTGTCCTCGGGCTGACGACGGGAAGGCCCCCACGGGTGGGAGCCTTCCCGGATGGATCGCAATAGGGGGCTAAACGGCGACGTAGGTCTGGCAGTCGGCCACATCTACCGTCTTGCCGATGACCACATCGGTGGCCGAGCACATCAGGTGATTGTTGAATTTGCAGTCGTTACGCTGACAAGCGCCAACGGTGCTAGCTGGTTTCGACAGGCCGCCGACGACGCCGAGCGAGATGAAGGTCGAGCAGCCGGAGCCGCCAACGGTGATTGCTGGCGCGGCGCAGCCATCATGGTTGAAGGAGCATTCACTAACGGTGCAATTAATATGGTTGTTGGTCATGTCAGTCCTCCTAGAAGCTGTCCTGCTACCAGTATGCGTTCGCTAAATAGCCGAAGCAAGGGCTTTAAGGTCAGCCTGACTACGGGTTTCATTGCAAAATATTTGTTGCGTAAATCGGTATGGGCTGGCTTAGTTGCGGGCGGGCTGTAGCTGCCTGCAGCTATTGCCTGCAACACCTATTGCGGTGAGGCTGCACCTAATAGGATGAGCAGCGATGAGATTCATTGACTACCAGGTAAGCGACCACGTCGCCACGCTGACCATCAACCGGCCCGAGGCCCTGAACGCGCTCAACCGGGAAGTGCTCACCGAGCTGCAGCAGGTACTGCAAACGGTGGCAGCGCAGTTGCCCCGCGTGCTCATCGTCACCGGGGCAGGCCGGGCCTTCGTCGCCGGAGCCGACATCGCCAGCATGGCCAACTACACCCAGGCTGAAGCCGCTGATTTCAGTGCCCTTGGCAGCGGCGTCTTTCGCGCCCTAGAGACCCTGCCGATGCCAACGATCGCCGCAGTCAACGGGTTCGCATTGGGTGGCGGCTGCGAACTCGCGCTGGCCTGCGACCTTCGGCTCGCCAGCGCCAAGGCGGTCTTTGCGCAGCCCGAGGTGGGGCTGGGTATCCCGGCGGGCTTCGGCGGCACTCAGCGGCTGCCGCGCCTGATCGGGGAGGCCCAAGCCAAACAACTGCTTTTCACCGGTGCCAAGATCGACGCGAGCCGCGCCCTAGAGCTGGGGCTGGTCAACGCGGTACACGAACCCGACCAGCTGCTTGCCGCGGCCCACGAACTGGCCGCCACCATCGCTAGCCAGGCGCCGATAGCGGTGCGCGCCACCAAAGGTGTCATCGCCGCCGGGGCCTCGCTCGACATCGATGCCGCACTAAAGGCCGAGACTGCGGCATTCGCGGCGTGTTTCGAGACCGCCGACCAGGCCGAGGCGATGACGGCCTTCGCACAGAAGCGCAGACCCGCGCCGTTCCAGGATCAGTAGGAGGAAACGAAATGTTGGTGGGAGTTGTCGGTGCCGGAACCATGGGGGCCGGTATTGCCGAAGTGTTTGCCCGCACTCCAGGTTTCGAGGTGATCCTCAGCGACGCGCTGCCCGGGGCGGCCGAACGGGGCAAAGCCCGAATCCAGGCCAATCAAGACAAGCTGGTGGCGAAAGCCAAGATCGACGCCGCTGCGGCCGAAGCGACCATGCAGCGGCTCGCCACCGGCAGCATCGCCGAGTTGGGTGACTGCGAGCTGGTGATAGAAGCGATCTATGAAGACATGGCGGCCAAGCGCGCCGTATTCGAGCAGGTAGATGCACTTTGCGCCCCCGATGCGATCCTGGCAACCAATACTTCCTCGCTGTCGGTGACCGAAATCGGTACCGGGCTGCAGCACCCGGTCATCGGGATGCACTTCTTTAATCCGGCGCCGGTCATGCAGCTCGTCGAGGTGATCGAGGGCGCCCAGACACCGCCAGAACTGGTGGCCCGCGTCAACGACATCGCCGCCCAGCTCGGTAAGACCCCGGTGGAAGTTAACGAGGCAGCCGGGTTTGTCGTGAACCGGATCCTGGTGCCGATGATCAACGAAGCCATTGAGGTGCTTGCCGCGGGCACCGCCAGCGCCGAGGACATCGATACCGCGATGCAGCTTGGGGCCAACCACCCCATCGGTCCGCTGGCGTTGGGCGACTTGGTGGGTCTCGACGTGGTGCTGGCGGTGATGGAGGTGCTGCAAGCCGAGACCGGCGATCCGAAGTACCGGCCACACCCGCTGCTGCGCAAGTACGTCCGGGCAGGCTGGCTAGGCCGCAAAACCGGCCGCGGCATCTACCGCTACGACTAGCAGCGAACCTAGCCTGACGAGCAAGTCAGCCTGCAGCCATGCAGGCAGCTGCGGTCGGTCCCCCAAGCGCCGATTCCCTGCCACTTCTTAGCTCAGCGGGCGCAGCCGGATCGCTTGCCCCGGCAGCGCCTGGGCTAGGGCGTCGCTGGCTGACTCGCTGAGGATGCCGACGACGGGATAGCCGCCGGTGGCGGGATGATCTGGGCCGAAAATGATTGGCTGTCCTGACGGCGGCACCTGGATCGCGCCGCGCCTGGTTGGTTCGCTGGCCAGCTCCCGGCCAAGATGGCTTGCTGCCCAAGCAAGTGACGGCCCATCCAGGCGGGTGCCGATTCGGCTGGCCGCGGCCGAGACCCGCCAAGCCAGCTTGGTGATGTCGGCGGCGATCCAGTCCCGCCGGGGGCCAGGCCACATGACCAGTTCCAGCGTTTCCGGGGCGGCCGCCGGCCAGGCATCGGTGACCTGCTGGGGCGTGCCATAGTCGGGGCCGACGGGCAGCACTTGGCCAGGCTGCAGCGGCGGCGGACCAAGCCGCGACATCGTGTCATAAGACCGCGAACCCAACACCGGCGAGACAGCGATGCCGCCAGCCACCGCCACATAGCAACGAAGGCCCGAGGCCGAGGTCCCCAGTCGCAGCTCCTGACCTGCTTTAAGCGGGAACGGCCGCAGCCGGGGCACCGCCTGGCCAGCCACCTCGGCAACGGTGGGTGCCCCGCCGATTGCTACCAGCGAGGGGGATTTGGCGCGCAGTTGCAAGCCGCCAGCAAGCGTCTCGATCACGGCGGCATCGGCCGGGTTGCCCACTGCCAAATTGGCCTGCTGCGCCGAACCTCGATCCGCAGCCCCTGACATTGAGACCCCTAAATGGGCATAGCCGCACCTGCCAGCATCCTCAATGAGGGACAGCGGGCCGGTGGCCAGAACCAGCAGACTCATGCGGCCTCCCGGAATTGCACCAGGCAGCCGGGGGAGAGCAGCGACGGCGGCTGCCGGTCGACGTCGAACAGCACCGCATCAGTGGTGCCGATCAGCTGCCAACCCCCGGGGCCGGAGCGGGGATAGACGCCGGAATAGCTGCCTGCCAGGGCGACGGCCCCGGCGGGCACCTCGCGGCGCGGCTGGGCGCGCCGGGGAACGCGAAGCCGGGGATCGCCGTCGATCAGATAGACAAAGCCGGGCGCGAAACCGGCGAAGCCCGCCCGCCAAGCCTGCCCGGTGTGTGCGGCGATCACCTCGGGGATCGACAGCCCGCAAGCAGCTGCCACCGCGGCCAGGTCCGCGCCGTCGTAGCGCACCGTAATCGTGACGGTGTGTTCGGCCGTGGTGGCAAGCGCCCGGCCCGGCGGCAGGCCGAGCAGCGCGGCGTGCAACCCCGGTAGCTGCTCGGCATCATGGACGCAGAGCATGAGCGTGCGCTCGGCCGGGATCTGCTCGACGACGCCGCGCCAGGCTGGCACCTCGGCGGCGCGCAGCGCCCGGATCGTCTGGTCGAGCGCCAGCACCTCAGCCAAGTCCGGCAGTTCGACCAGCAGCGCGGCATCGCCGTAGCGAGAAACAATCATGCGAAGGAGCGCACCGTCCAGCCGTCACGCAGCAACGCATCCTTTACGGCGCGGGCTAATTCCACCGCGCCTGGGGTGTCGCCATGCACACACAGCGAGTCGATGTGGTCAGCGATGCTAAGCGCCTGTCGTGCGGCCGCAGCCGGTTCGGTGATGAGGGCCCCGGGTTGGCCGCGCGGAATCAGGCCACCGTCGGCCTCGTAGCCGCGGTCGGCGAAGCCCTCCTGCCAGGTACCAAGCCCGATGGCCCGGGCGGCCACCAACAGTTGGGATCCGGGGGCGGCCAGCACCGAGGTGGCATCGTCCCAGCGGCCAATCGCCGCAGCGACGGCGTGCGCCAGCTCGGCATCGCTGCCCACCGCGTGATACAAGGCACCGTGCGGCTTCACGTAGGCAACCCGGGTGCCAGCCTGCCGGGCGTATTCGCTGAGGGCCTGCAACTGGTCGAACACTTGCTCAGCGACCACCTCGGCGGGCAGGTCGAGCCGAATCCGGCCGAAGTTTTCGCGATCCGCGAAGGCCGGGTGCGCGCCCACCGTCACGCCATTCGCGGCCGCCAATTCGCAGGTGCGAAGCATCACCTCGGTGCCACCGGCATGCGCCCCGCAGCACACATTTGCCGACGTTACGACCCGAAAAATGGCCTCATCATCACCAACTTCTTCACCAACGTCGGCGTTTAGGTCGATTCGCATAGCTCTACTCTGCCAGTTTCGACTAAGCTGGAGGCCCGTGGAGCAGTCGAAAGTCACTAATCATATTTTCGTTACCGGCGGCGTCGTGTCGTCCCTCGGCAAGGGGCTGACCGCCTCGAGCCTTGGTCAGCTACTGGTAGCCCGCGGCCTTCGGGTCACAATGCAAAAGCTTGACCCCTATCTCAACGTAGATCCGGGCACCATGAACCCCTTCCAGCATGGCGAGGTGTTCGTCACCGAGGACGGTGCCGAAACCGACCTCGACATCGGGCACTACGAGCGGTTCCTGAACGAGAACCTGTCCGGCAACGCCAACGTCACCACCGGCCAGGTGTATTCCACCGTGATCGCCAAGGAACGCCGCGGCGACTACTTGGGGGATACCGTGCAAGTCATTCCCCACATCACCAACGAGATCCGCGACCGGATGCTGTCGATGGCCGCCCCGGACGTGGACGTGGTGATTCACGAGATCGGTGGAACCGTCGGCGACATCGAATCGCTGCCGTTCCTAGAGGCAGCAAGGCAGGTGCGCCACGAGATCGGCCGCGACCATGTGTTCTTCCTGCACGTCTCGCTGGTGCCCTACATCGGCCCATCCGGCGAGATGAAAACCAAGCCGACGCAGCATTCGGTGGCGGCGCTGCGCCAGGTCGGCATCCAGCCCGACGCGCTGGTATGCCGGGCCGCCATGGACGTGCCCAACGCGCTGAAACGCAAGATCGCGCTGATGTGTGACGTCGAGGAAGAGGCGGTAATCAGCTGCCCGGACGCGCCCAGCATCTATGCCATCCCGAAGGTGCTGCACGCCGAGGCGCTCGATGCCTTCGTGGTGCGTCGGTTGAACCTGAGCTTCCGTGACGTCGACTGGAGCGCCTGGAACGATCTGCTGCAGCGCGTGGAATACCCACAGCATCAGGTGACGGTTGCGCTGGTCGGCAAATACATTGATCTACCAGATGCCTACCTGTCGGTTTCGGAGGCGCTGCGCGCCGGTGGCTTCGCCAACCATGCGAAGGTCACCATCAAGTGGGTTCGCTCCGACGACTGCGACACCCCCGAAGGAGCCGCCCGGGAGCTGGGCGACTGTGATGCCGTGTGCGTGCCGGGCGGATTCGGCATCCGCGGCGTCGAGGGCAAGATCGGCGCGGTCCGGTACGCCCGCGAAAATGGCGTCCCGACGCTTGGGCTTTGCCTGGGTCTGCAGGTCATGGTGATCGAAGCAGCTCGCAACCTGGCGGGCATCGCCGGAGCAGACTCCAGTGAGTTCACCCCCGAAACGGAACATCCCGTCATCGCCACCATGGCCGAGCAGCGCGAGATCGTGCAAGGCGATGGGGACCTGGGCGGCTCAATGCGGTTGGGCTCCTACGACGCCGAGCTGGCCGAGGGATCGCTGGTGCAACAGACCTACGGGCAGCGCCGGGTGAGCGAGCGGCACCGGCACCGCTACGAGGTCAACAACGCCTACCGGGAGCAGCTGACCGAGGCCGGGCTGGTGCTGTCGGGCTGGTCGCCCGACCGCGAACTCATCGAGTTCATCGAGCTGCCCACCGACGTGCATCCCTACTACATCGCCACGCAGGCCCACCCCGAGTTGAAGTCGCGCCCCACGAAGGCGCATCCGCTGTTCGCCGGGCTGATCGCGGCAGCGCTGGAGCGCCAGCAGCGAGGAGATCACTGACGTGGTGGGGGACCGGCCCGCATCGTGGCCCGTCCAGGACAGCCAGGCGCTAGGCGCCGGGTGGGTGACTAGTTTCGTTCGTGATGAGGTTCGCACCCCGGACGGTTCGACAATAAAGCGGGAGTATCTCACCCATCCCGGCGCGGTTGCCGTGGTGGCGTGGGACGAAGCGGCTGACACGATCGCTTGCCTGCGGCAATACCGTCACCCGGTGCGCATGGAGCTGCTGGAAATCCCCGCCGGGCTGCTGGACATCGCCGACGAACAGTGGGCAACCGCTGCCCGCCGGGAGCTCGCCGAAGAGGCACAGCTAGCGGCCGGTCGCCTAGACGTGCTGGTCGACATTTGCACCTCGCCCGGGTCTAGCGAGGAGTCGCTGCGAATCTATCTGGCCCGCGAGCTGACGGCCACGCCACGACCAGCCGGGTTTGAGCTGGTAGACGAAGAAGCCCACATGAGTGTGGAACAGGTTGGTCGCGAGGAACTGGTCGCGGCCGTATTCGCGGGGGCCTGCCAGAGCCCGACCCTGGTCGCGGGCGTGCTCGCGCTAGAGACGGCCCGGCTTAGCGGCCGACTGGCGGGGCTACGCCCCATCGACGCCCCGTGGCCGATTCGCGACCAGCGATGACTGCCCTGCAAGCCATCTCGGCGGAGTACCTGAGCCACCTGCAGGTCGAACGCGGCCTCAGCGGCAACACCGTCGCGGCCTATCGCCGCGATCTTGGCCGCTACCTTGAGTTCTTGGCTGAGCGAGGGCTGACCGACGCCGACGAGGTGAGTGAGATCGAACTCAGTGAGTTTGTTCGCTCGCTCGGCGGCAAGCTGGCTGCGGCTTCGGTGGCGCGCTGCGTCGTCGCCGTGCGCGGGCTGCACCGCTTCGCCCTCGAGGAGCGGCTGGCCACCGCCGATCCCGCCGCCGAAATTCACCCGCCCAAGCTGCCGCAACGGCTACCTAAGGCGCTGTCGGTGAGCCAGGTGCAGCAGATCTTGGCCACCCCTGACCCCGCCACACTGGTCGGGTTACGCGACGCCGCGCTGCTGGAACTGTTGTATGGCACCGGCGCCCGGGTCAGCGAAATCTGTGACCTGGACGTCGACGAGGTAACCGCGATGCTGGCCGATGAGCAGGCGGGACTGCGGCTGATTGGCAAAGGCAACAAGGAACGGGTAGTGCCGGTCGGATCATATGCCCGCGAGGCGGTGAGCGCATACCTGACCCGGGCACGCCCGGAGCTAGCCGGCCGGGGCCGAGGCGGCCACGCGGCGCTATTACTTAACCAGCGGGGGCAACGGCTGTCCCGACAATCAGCCTGGGCCGCGATTCAGCGCGCGGCCACAGCAGCCGGAATCACCGAACACATCTCGCCGCACACGCTGCGGCACTGCTTCGCCACCCACCTGCTCGACGGCGGCGCCGATGTGCGGGTGGTACAAGAGCTGCTGGGTCACGCCTCGGTGGCCACCACGCAGATCTACACCCTGGTGACGGCTGAATCGCTGCGAGAGGTTTATCTGGCAGCACACCCAAGAGCACGCGATGCAGCCGCATCGGCCTAGCTGCGCTCGACTCGTGGCCGCTGCGGCCAGTCGGTCAGCACAGACGCGACTGCGAAGGTAAGATGACCGAAGCTGACAAAGGAGGCATAGATGGTCGCCACATCGCAACCCAAGTTTGGGGTGCCTGACGCTCCGGGAACCTCGACCCTGGTCGACGTGCAACTGGACGCGCTTGGCAGGCCAATGCCGGACCTCTCAGATATTCCCGCCCTGGATCCCGACCGCGAACACAACGCCACGATCATCTCCATGACGAACCAGAAGGGCGGGGTCGGCAAGACGACCACCGCCATCAACCTAGGCGCGGCACTGGTCGAGCTTGGGTATCGGGTACTGCTGGTCGATTTCGATCCGCAGGGATCGCTGTCGGTAGGCCTTGGCGTAAACCCCCACAACCTAGAACAGAGCATCTACAACCTGTTGCTGACCCGCAACGCTCAGGTTGACGACATCCTCCATGAAACGAGCGTGCCTGGGCTCGACATCCTGCCCAGCAACATCGACTTGTCGGCGGCGGAGGTGCAGCTCGTCAGCGAAGTCGCCAGGGAACAGACGCTGCAACGAGTGCTGCAGCCGCTGCGCAACAAATACGACCTCATCCTCATCGACTGCGCGCCCAGCCTCGGGTTACTGACGGTCAATGCGTTGACCACCAGCGACTTCGTGATCGTTCCATTGGAGTGCGAATACTTTGCGCTGCGCGGGGTGGCGCTGCTCACCGAGACCATCGAGAAGGTCGCCGAACGGCTGAACCCCCGGCTTGAGATCCTCGGCATCCTGGCCACCATGTTCGATTCGCGAACGCTGCACGCGCAGGAAGTGCTGCAGCGAGTCGTGCAGGCATTCGGCGATCAGGTTTTCCACACGGTGATCCGCCGCACGATCAAGTTCCCGGAAACCACCGTCGCCGGCGAGCCGATTACCACCTATGCCGCCGCATCCCCGGGGGCAGACGCCTATCGGCAGCTGGCCAAGGAGGTGCTGCTTAGATGTCAGAACCGGTAAGCAAGTCAGCCTCGCTGCCCGGCGCAGCAGAACTTTTCCGCAGCACCAAACCGGAACTCGCGAAACCAGCCGCGGGAGCTGCCGAGGCCGAGGCACCTGTCGCTACCGGGCGAGTGCGGCACGATCAAAAAATCACCGTCTACTTTTCCTCCGAGGAGCTGTACGCCCTGGAAGACGCGGTGCTGCAGCTAAAACGCCATCACGGGCTCAACCTGGATCGGGGCAGGGTAGTGCGCACCGCCGTCGCGTTGGCCTTGCGGGACCTGGCCGCCAGCGGTGATGACGCCGAGATCGTAGCGGAACTGCGTTCCCAGTGAGCCGAAAATCACCCCAGGCAGACTCGGCTGCAGCCACCGACGAGTTGGTGGGTGGCTTCGAGGTTCACCTGGATAACTTCGAGGGCCCATTCGATCTGCTGTTGAAGCTGATTTCGCGGCATGAACTGGATGTGACCCAGGTGGCGCTCAGCCAGGTGACCGACGAGTTCATCGCTCAGGTCAAGGCTGGCGGCAAAGTCTGGGACCTGGAGAAGACTAGTTCGTTCCTGGTTGTCGCCGCGACACTGCTCGATTTGAAGACGGCGCGGCTGCTGCCCGGTGGCGAGGCCACGGATCCCGAGGACATCGCGGCGCTAGAAGCCCGCGACCTGCTGTTCGCTAGGCTGCTGCAATACCGGGCCTTCAAACAGTTGGCCGCCTGGGTGCAGCAACGCATGGACGATGCCGCCGGGGTGCACTATCGGCCCGGTGGCCTGGAAGAGCAGTTCATGGCGCTGCTGCCCGAAGTTGAACTTCGCATCACCAGCGAGGAATTGGCCGGGCTAGCCGCTGCGGCCCTGGCGCCGAAGCCCGAGCCGGTGGTGCCACTGCAACACCTGCACGGGGTGCAGGTCAGCGTCACCGAACAGGTGGGGCTGGTCTCGGCCAGGCTGCGGCAACACGGTTCGGCGACGTTTCGCAGCCTGACCAAGGGACAAACCAGACTCGTTAGCGTGGTGCGGTTCCTGGCCGTCTTGGAGCTGTACCGGGCGGGTCAGGTGGTGCTGGAGCAGGCTGGTCCGCTGACGGAGCTGCTGATTCGCTGGGTCGGCGCCGATGAAGACTTGGCTGATGTGGACGAATACGATTCCCAGCCACAATTGGAGGAACAGTGAGCAGCAGAGCTATCGAGGCCATGTTGTTGATGGCCAGCGACCCGGTCAGCGCTGACGAACTGGCGGTGGCGCTCGATCTGCCGGTGGCGGAGGTCAACCAGCTGCTGGCAGGGCTGGCCGACTTCTATGCCGAGACCGAGCGTGGATTTGAACTGCGGCAAGTGGCTGGCGGCTGGCGGCTGGCGACCGCCCCCGACTTGGCGCCAGTACTGGAAAGCTGGGTGACCGCAGACCAGCGCTCGCGGCTCAGCCAGGCCGCGCTGGAGACGCTGGCTGTGATCGCCTACCTGCAGCCGACCACCCGCGGCCGCATCGCCGGGGTGCGTGGGGTGAACGTGGACGGCGTGGTCAAGAATCTGCTGCTGCGTGGGCTGATCGCAGAGGCAGGCGAAGAGCCCAGCACGGGGGCGACCTTGTTCGTCACCACCTCGCTGTTCTTGAGCAAGCTGGGGCTGGGTGAGCTGTCGGAGCTGCCCGACCTGGCGCCGTTGCTGCCAGACGCCGAGTCGTTGGCCGCCGAACTATCCGAACTGGCAGGTGAGCCAAATGAGTGAAGACGGAATCCGGCTGCAGAAGGTGCTGGCCGCAGCTGGCGTGGCCTCACGGCGGGCGAGCGAGATCATGATCGCCGAGGGCCGGGTCGAGGTGAATGATCGCATCGTCACCGAACAGGGGCTGCGGGTAGATCCCAGCCGAGACGTGATCCGGGTTGACGGATCCCGCATTCCGGGCGCTAGCCCGCATCGCTACCTGGTGCTCAACAAGCCCAAGGGAGTCGTCTCCACTATGGCCGACCCGGAAGGCCGCACCACCTTGGCCGAGTACCTGCCCAAGCGCAGCGGCCGAATGTTTCACGTCGGCCGCCTCGACACCGACACCGAGGGGCTGATCCTGCTCACCAACCACGGCGAGTTCGCCCATCGGCTCACTCACCCATCCTATGAGGTGCCGAAGGAGTACCTGGCCCAAGTGGCAGGTGTGGTTAATCAGCGCACCCTGCGGCGGCTGCAGCAGGGCGTGACGTTGGAGGATGGGCCGGTTCGACCCGACAAGGTTCGGTTGGTATCGAACAGCGGTAACGCGACGCTGGTTAGCCTCGTTATTCACGAAGGCAGAAACCGGATCGTGCGACGCCTGCTGGAGTCCGTCGGGCATCCGGTGGATCGGCTATCCAGGGTGCGGATCGGCCCGGTGAAACTTGGGCAGCTCAAGGTGGGGCAGAGCCGCGACCTGACCCGAGATGAGCTGGGTGCGTTGCTGGATGCCGTCGGCTTGTAGGCAGGTTTGCGCAATATTTGGCTCTGCCGGGTAAAATTCCGGCGTGCACTTTTCAAAAACGTCTTTGCTGTTGTCGGCGGCCCTGTTCGCCGGTGCGATGAGCCTCAGCGCCTGTAGCGCGGAGGAGACTCCCGCCGAGCCGTCCGCCGCCCCATCGAGCGCTGCGGCTGTCGCCGAGGATGCTGCCAGCCCCACCCCGGCGGAGGCCAGCCCTACGCCCTCCCCGGTCCCGGCGGTTGCCCCGTCCTCCGATCTGGAAGCCCTGCAGGTCTCCGAGGGTGAAATCCCTGAGGTGAGCATCCCGACGCCTTGGGGCATCGACCAGACCCGCACCAAGGTATTGCGTCCCGGCGGCGAACAATTGCTAACCAAGACCTCGGTGGTGACCCTCAACTACACCGGCATCAACGCCCGCACCGGAAAGGTCTTCGACAGCTCTTACGAGCGTGGCGAGCCCGCTACCTTCCCACTGCAAAACGTTATCCCCGGCTTCGCCAAGGGTTTGGAAGGCCAAGCGGTCGGCTCCCGGGTGCTAATCGCCATTCCCAGTGAGGATGGCTATTCCACCGGCAACGAGGCAGCCGGGATCGCGGTCGGTGACACCATCGTCTTCGTGGTCGACATCATTTCGGCGAATCTGCAGGAGGCCACCGGCAAAGCAGTAGCGGCACAGCCTGGCCTGCCGACGGTACAGATGCAGGCCGGTAAGCCGGAACTGAGCTTCCCCGACAGCCCCGCGCCCACCGAGCTGCGGGCGCAGCCAATCATCAAGGGTGATCGCGCCGAGGTCACCGCTGGCGCCGAGATTCAGGTGAAGTACCGGGTCTGGGTATGGGAAACCAAGGAAATGGTGCAGGATGCCTGGGTGCCGCAGCGCGGCAAACTGGACGGCCTGGTCGAGGGGTGGCAGCAGGGACTGGTTGGCCAAACCGTTGGCAGCCGCGTGCTGCTGGTGGTGCCGCCCGAGCTTGGTTACCCGGAAGGATCACCAGAGCTTGGCGTCAAGGCCGGGCAGACGCTGGTGTTCGTCATCGACATCCTGGACGCAACCGCCAATTCCTAGGCTGGCAATAGCCGTAACGTAGTTTCGTCCCAGCGGGCTGGCCGCCAGAATGCGGCGCTTGGCCCCTGGGACGAGAACTCGGCCAGGGCTGCCTGCGCCGTGTCGTGCGCGTCCAGCCCTAGCGAAGCGCTCAGCATCGCCATGACGGCGGCTGTGTCGAATCCCCGGCTCGCCAGGTCGGCCATCGTTGCCGAGGCGTGTCGCTTGGCCAGCCGAGTGCCCTCGGTGTCGCTAACCAGCCCGATGTGCGCATAAGTCGGCGCGGGGGAGCCCAACAAGGTGGTGAGCCACGCCTGCCTTGGTGCCGAGCTGAGCAGATCGGCGCCCCGCGAGATTCGCGTCACTCCTTGGGCAATGTCGTCGACGACCACCGCCAGGTTGTAGGCGATCTGGCCGTCGTTGCGGGCCAGTACAAAATCGTCAATCACCCCGGTGACCTTGCCTGCCTGCTCGTCTTGGATGCTGAACTCTGCCTGCTCGGCTCGGATTCGCAGCGCAGCTGGCCGGTGTTCCCGCAGCCGGGCAGCCTGCTCGCTGCTCAACCGTGCGCAGGTGCCGGGGTAGGGGCGGTAGCCGTCGTCGTGCGGGGCAGACGCGGCCTGGCGGATCTCGCGCCGGGTGCAGAAACATTCGTAGGTGCGGTCAGCCAGTTGTGCTAACGCCGAATCGTAGGCCGCCGCCCGCTGCGACTGCCACATCACCCCGCCGTCCCAGTCCAGGCCAAGCCGGTGCAACTCGTCTAGTTGCTGGTTGGCGCAGCCGGGGGCCGCCGCGACGCGGGACTGGTCGAGATCTTCGATCCGCATTAGCCATCGCCCGCCCGCAGCCCTGGTGAGCAGCCACCCGGCCAGGGCGGTGCGAAGATTGCCCAGGTGCAACTGCCAGGTGGGGCTGGGCGCGTAGCGATCAACGACTGTCATGCCAGCCATTGTCTCGCCTAGTGGGGTAGCGTGCTAACCAGGAGGTGCGCGCCCCGTGTCGAAACAGAAATCGGAACGCTTGGTGAATCTGCTGATTCTGCTGCTGAGCGTGCGGCACTTTGTCACCAAACTACAGATCCGCGAGATCATCGAGGGCTACCGCGACCTCAACGATGCGGCTTTCGAGCGGATGTTCGAGCGCGACAAGGCCGAACTGCGAGACCTCGGCATCCCGCTGCGCGCCGGCAGCGTGGACGAGTTTTTCGACGAAGCTGAGGGCTACCGTATCGAGCGCGGCGAGTTCGAACTGCCGCCAGTGCAATTCTCGCCGGAAGAGCTTGCCGTGCTAGGGACCGCGGCCAGGGTGTGGCAGGACAGCGTCGCCGCGAAACACACCGGCGAGGCCATCAGCACCTTGGAAGCCGCCGGGGTGCCGGTGACCCGCGAGGGCCCGCAAACCCTGGTGCCGCGCCTGCCCACCGAACCGGGCTTCGACGCTGCCTGGGCGGCACTGCTGGAACGCCGCGAGCTCAGCTTCGACTACCGCGGCAAGGCACGCCGGGTGCAGCCCTGGCGGCTGCTGCAACGCCAGGGACGCTGGTATCTGCTGGCCATGGATCTCGGCAGTGGCGAACCGCGCACCTTCAAGCTGGCCCGGTTCGAGACCCCGCCCACTCCGGTGGGGAAGAAGGACGCCTACCAGTCGCCGAGTCCCGAGCAGGTGGCCCCCCACGCTAGGTTCGACGGCCGACAAGAGCGGATTGACGCCGTGATCGCGGTGCCGAAGGGCAGTCGGCCCGTTGTATTGCGCGCGGCCGAGACATTCGAGGCGGCAACGGTGCCGTGGCCGGACTACGACGGCTACCGGCTGAGCGGCATCGCCGCCGACTGGCTACTGGCCGAAGCGCTGCAACACGGCCCAGACCTGCTCGTGGTGGAACCGGCGGAGCTTCGCCGCGAGATCGCGCAACGGCTACGAACCTGGCAAGACAGGTGGGCATCGTGAAGTCCTCAGCCCAACTGAAACGGCTGCTGCGGTTGGTGCCCTATCTGCAACGCCACCAGGGAATCTCCATCGAGGAAGCAGCTAGGCGATTCGAGGTGGCACCCCGCCAGATCCTGACCGATCTGGAAGTGCTGCAATACTGCGGCCTACCCGAGGGCTTGTACGACGACCTGTTCCACGTCGATCTCGAGGGGGCCAGAGAAGACGGCAGCATTTTCTTCGCCAACGCAGCGGTGCTGAATCGGCCGATGCGGCTGAGCCTGGCAGAGGCGGCCAGCCTGCGAGTTGCCCTACAAGCGGTGGTCGCCAGCGCAGGCGGCTCTGGGGCGGCAGACAGCGTCATGGCGAAACTGAATCAACTCCTAGACGACGCCTTCGTGCCCGCCGACGTAGCGGTGACCGGAACCAGCGCCGAGACAATCGAAGCGTTACAGCAGGCGATCAGCGATCAACAGGTGGTTCGCCTGGACTACCAGGGCACCAATCGGCGCAGCCAGCCGATGGTGGAGCCGCACCGGCTACGCACCGCGGCAGGCTACGCCTATTTGGTCGCGTGGAGCCGCGACCGGCAGGCGTGGCGCAGCTACCGGCTGGACCGGATCTGGGGCATAACGCCAAGCCAGGAGCGATTCGACGCCCGAGACGAACCCGGTGGCCCGGAACAAGTCTGGTTCGCCGAGGCCAGCCGAGAAGTGACACTGACCCTGCGGCCGCAGGCCGCTTGGGTGGCCGAGCACCATCCCGTCAAATCGGTGGTTCGCGAGCCGGATCGGCTAGAGATTCGGCTCGCGGTCGGTTCGCAACGCTGGCTGGCGGGGCTGTTGCTGTGGCTAGGCGACGACGTCATCGCCGTCTCCGACCCGGAAACTGTGGCCGCGGCCGGGCAGCTATGCCAGGACGCCCTGCAGCGCTACGACGCCCTCGGGTAGCATCTAGGCCATGTTGTGGATCTGGATCTTCGCTGCCATCGGGCTAATCGGCCTGATCGTGGTCGTCGGCTATGCGGTGTGGCTATTCCACCAGGCCGGGGATATCGCCAGCGAACTGCAGCAACTTCGCAACCGGACGGCCGAAGCAACCGACCTGCTGGCGCGGATTGAGTTTGTCCCGGCAAAGAGGCAGTAGACTGCAACGGCACGGACCCCGACTGTTGTCGGCACGAACATGAGAAACGAGAAAAAGTATGCTTCCTGGTGGCTGGGAATGGGTAATCATCCTGGTGGTGGCGCTGCTGTTATTCGGCGGCTCCCGACTGGCTGGCCTTGGCAAGGGCGTTGGCCGCTCGATCCGCGAGTTCAAAGAAGAAGTCAAGGCAGTCGATGACGGCAAGGCCGAAGCCGAAGAAGAGCCCGTCGTCGAGGCCGAGATCGTGCAGCCAAGCGCGCAAAGCATTGAGGAGACTCAGCGCGAGATGCACGAGCGCGATTTGGCTGCCCGCGAACGGGAATTGGCCGCCCGCGAGGAAGAGCTGCGTCGCCGCGAGACTGAGCTCTGAGCATGGCCGAGGTGCCTACTGACGCTGGCGAGCAGCAGCCTCGCCGGTTCGGTCGGTGGCGCCCACCAAAGGCCGACGCGGACGGCAAGATGGCGCTGATTGAACACCTCAAGGAACTGCGCTATCGGGTGACGGTGTCCGCGATTGCGGTCGTCGTGGTCTCCATCGCTGCCGCCTTCTTCTATGAGCAGTTGGTTCGGATCATCCTGGATCCCTACTACACGGCCCGGGATCAAGTGCTGGCTACCCGTGCCGGTGCTGACCTGCAGTTGGCGAACTCGGGTGTGGTCGGCCCCTTCACCTTGGCGGTCATGGCCGTTGTTCTGACCGGCATCATATGTTCCTGCCCAGTGTGGCTGTACCAGCTATGGGCGTTTATCGCCCCCGGGCTGCTCAGCAAGGAAAAGAAATACGCGATGGGCTTCATCGCGGCGGCCATACCGCTGTTTCTGCTGGGCATCTTCACCGGCTATTGGGTGTGGCCAAAGGGCATCGCGGTGATGCTGAGCTTCACCCCCGACGGCCTGGACATCATGAACCTGCTGGACATGGCAGAGTTCCTGGCCCTTGAGGTGAAGATCATTTTGGTATTCGGCCTGTCCTTCCTGCTGCCGGTGGTGCTCATCGCGCTAAACATGGCAGGCGTGGTCAAGGGCTACCAGCTGGCCGAATACCGCCGGTTCGTGATCTTTGGCACGGTGGTGTTTGCCGCAGTGGCAACGCCGTCGACCGACCCGTTCTCGATGCTGGCGCTGTGTGTGCCCATGTCGTTGTTGTACTTTGTGGCCGAGCGCATCGCGATCATCCTGGACAAGCGCAAGGGGATCACTAAGGAAAGCGTCGCCGAGTGGCACATTGACGTTTCCGAAGATTGAGTCAACTGTGAGCGAATTAGCCAAGCCGCGGCTGATCACCGTGATCGCCAACAAACAATCTGGTAACGGCAAGGCCGGGCGGGCCCTGCCGAAGATAGCGCGTCGGCTACACCGGGAACTCCCGGACGCCGAGATCTCGATAGTTACCTCAAAGTCATACCAGGACGCCGAAAACCTCACCCGCACCGCTGCGTTGGCCGCCCGCGAAGGCGACGCCGTCGTGGTGATCGGTGGTGACGGCATGGCCCACCTCGGGGTGAACGCTTGCGCCAACACTGCCGCAACCCTTGGGATCATCCCGGTGGGCACTGGCAACGACTTTGCTCGCGGCGTTGGGGTGCCCACCGCCATCGACGCCGCAGTGACCACAATCGCCGAGGGCTACGCCCGGGTGGTCGACCTAGCCCACATCAGCAATAGCAGATTTGGGCAGCGCTACGTCGGGGCGGTGGTCTCGACCGGCTACGACGCCCGCGTCAATCGGGCCACCAACAACAGCCGTATCCAGTTCGGGGCGCTCAGCTACGGCTACCTGGCGCTGCGGGAGCTGGCGGCGTTCCAGCCGCTGCGCTATCGGCTGCGCATCGACGGGGTGGAGCGGCGGATTCAGGCGATGTTGGTTGCGATCGCCAACACCGGCCTGTTCGGCGGCGGTATGCAGATCGCGCCTGACGCGAACCCTGCCGACGGGCTGCTCGACATCACCATCATTCATCCCACGTCGCGGGTGACGCTGCTGCGGATGCTGCCCACGATCTACTCGGGTGGGTTCGTTGGTCATCCGGCGGTCGAGCGGCTGCAAGCTCACGAGGTCAGCGTCGAAGGCAGTGAGCTGTTCGTCATGGGTGACGGCGAGGAACTCGGCGAGGTGCCGGTCTCCGTGCGAGCCGCTGCCGGCTGCCTAAGTATCTTCGTGGCGAGCTAGCCCATGACCGCCGCACCCGCAGACTCGCTTCGTGACTTCGCCGCGAGCTTTGATTTCCAACTAGACGACTACCAGGTCGCCGGCTGCGAGGCGCTGGCGGCAGGGCGCAGCGTGCTGGTGGCAGCCCCAACCGGGGCAGGCAAGACGGTGGTGGGGGAGTTCGCTACCTGGCTGGCAGTGAGCAGCGCCAAGAAATGTTTCTACACCACACCGATCAAGGCGTTGTCGAACCAGAAATATCACGATCTCGTTGCCCGCTACGGAGAGGACGAGGTCGGCCTGCTCACCGGCGACATGTCGATCAATGGCGACGCAAGGATCGTCGTCATGACCACCGAGGTGTTGCGCAACATGATCTATGCGGGCTCGCCGACGTTGACCGGCTTGGCCTTCGTAGTGATGGACGAGGTGCACTACCTGGCCGATAGGTTCCGAGGCGCGGTCTGGGAAGAGGTCATCCTGGGGCTGGCGCCAGAGGTGTGCCTGGTTGCGCTGTCGGCGACTGTGAGCAACGTAGAGGACTTCGGCGAGTGGCTGCGCACCGTGCGCGGCGAACTCGAAGTGGTGGTCTCCGAACGTCGGCCGGTGCCGCTATTCCAGCATGTGATGGCAGGCCCACGGCTGCTAGACCTATTCGACGGCCTGCCGCCGACCGCTAGCGAGGACCGGAGCCAGCGAGCCCGGGTAAACCCGGAGCTGCTGCGGCTGAGCAAGGCCGAATCGTCCAGGGTGCGCGACGATGCCCGCAATCCGCGCGGCCGATCCGGCAAGGGCAAGCGCCGCCACGGGTATGGTTCCGGCAGCTACGGCGGCGCGGCCCACCGTCGGTTCACCGCCCGGCCCACCAGCCGCGGCGAGATGGCCCGGCTGCTGGCCAGCCGGGAGCTGTTGCCAGCGATCTGTTTCATCTTTTCGCGGGTCGGCTGCGACGCCGCCGTGCAGCAGGTGGTTCGCGGTGGCGTTCGGCTTACCAACCGGGCCGAGGCCGAACTGTTGGGCGAGATCGCCGACCAGCATGTCGCCGGCCTGAGCGGTGCCGACCTGGCGGCCCTGGGATACGAAGACTTCCGGGAGGCGCTGTGCGCCGGGGTCGCCGCCCACCACGCGGGGCAACTGCCCGCCTTCAAGGCCATCGTGGAACAAGGTTTCACCACCGGGGCGCTCAAGCTGGTGTTTGCCACCGAGACCCTGGCGCTGGGCATAAACATGCCCGCCCGCACCGTGGTGTTGGAGAAGCTGGTCAAGTACAACGGCGAGGCGCACGTCGACATCACCCCAGGGGAGTACACCCAACTCACCGGCCGCGCGGGACGGCGCGGCATCGACGTGGAGGGTCACGCGGTCGTGGCCTGGCGCTCCGGCATGGATCCGCGCGCGGTCGCCGGGCTCGCATCGAAGCGCACCTATCCGCTGCGATCCAGTTTCAGCCCGAGCTACAACATGGCGGTCAATCTGATCGCGGCGATGGGCCGTGCCCGCGCCCGCGATGTGCTGAACCAGAGCTTCGCCCAGTTCCTCACCGATCGGCGGGTGGTGCAGGCCAGCAAAGAATCGCGCCAGCTCACCGCCGACCTGGCGCCTGCTCGCGCCGAGGCTTTGCGCGACGAGATCAGCCAACTGGAATCGCAGTCGGCCAAGCAGCGTAAGGCCAGTCGCGCCGAGGCCGTCGCCGAGGCGTTGGTGGGGTTGGGTCCCGGCGACATCATCCACGTGCCAAAGCAGGGCTGGGCAGTGGTGCTGCGCACCAGCAATCGCTCCGGGCGCAAGGCGTTGCCGTGGGTGCAGGTGATCTCGGCCGATCACACCGTGTTGCGGCTGCACGCCACCGACTTGCCTGCGGCGCCGCAGGCCGTGGCTCGGATCCGGGTGCCGCGTCGCTTCAGCGTCAAGGACCGGACTGATCGCCGCGGACTGCTGCGGGCCATGAGCGACAAGTTGGAACAAGTTGATCCCGAGGTGCCGCAACCGGCCCGGCAGCCCTCGGACGTCGAGGTTGCCAAAAAGGTCAAGCAGCTTCGC
>PDSD01000058.1 GCA_002748325.1 Arachnia propionica
TTGGCGAGGGTGAGATCATCTAGCGTCTTGCCGGTGTTGGTTTTGATCAACTCGGGATGCTTCTCGGCCAGCGGATAGTGCTCTTTACCAACCTTGCCTGCTGCCCGTTTCGGGGCTGCGGTCGGATCCGTCGGCGCGGCTGGCGCCGATGTCGAAACTGGCTTGGTTGCCAGGTTCGCAGAGTTGGATTCGAGGTTCTTCATGACCTCGGCCATGATCTGCTTAATCAATTGTTCAGAATCCATGTCAACTCCTCTAGTAGCTGACCCGCAGCACTTGGGTCTTCTTGTGCAAATCACACAAGCTGGTCTCTTTGTTGTGCAGCAGGGCAGCGATCGCCTGGTACTTAGGCCTTGCCATCTGATCGTTGCGAATCGGCACGGGGGACGGGGATTCGCCCTTCGCGTACTTGGCCGCATTCGATCCGATGGCCCGGAAGGTCTCCAGATCGATCAGCGGAGACTGGCTAAACAACTCCACGTTGGAAAGCGGCGGCAGATCCTTTTGATGAATCACGGTGGTGCCGCGAGACTGGATCCCGATCCCGATTCCCGATCCCGAAAGCTTCGCGGCCTCGTGGGCGACGAAGCCAACATCGGCGGTACGGAACACCTTGATAAACCGGTATTTGAGCCCTTGTTCTTCGATACCTGCGCAAACCTCTTTCAGCACCGCCGCATGTGGCAGGCCAATAATGGTTTCGTGCAGGATGTCGCTGAATGCCGGGGATAGGCCGATCACGACTTCCTTCGGGTCGGTGCCGCGCTCGGCGACGCCGGCTTCCGCCAGCCCAACCTTGCCCACTGCCACCGCTGGCACCGTAGCGGTACCACCGGATTCCGGCTTAGCTGCGCCAGTTGATGCTGAGCTTGTTTGCCCCGCATCACTTGAGGCTTGCGCCATTTCGGCGATCACAGATTCGATGATCTTCTTTAGTGCTTCTTGATCCATTGTCGTCACCTCAGATGCTTTCTGGGCTGATCGCCTGGCGGATGTCTTTGATCAGCTCCCATTTTTCGTCAGAAACCTGGTAGCCGGTCTGTGGACCTTCGTAGTCGTTCGGGTAGTTGACCGCAGAAATGACGTTGAAGTCTTTGTCGAAGATGGCCGACGTGTGCAGGTAGTCGCCCGCGACCCGCCGTTTCAACAGGTTGAAGATGGACTCGGCCACGTCTTCGAAACCGGCGGCCGACAGAGCCTTCGCCACGTCGAGACCGGTGACTTCACGCTTCATCATCTCTTCGGCTGCCTTAAGGTCTTCGACCACGTTGCGCTTCGGCATGTCGTGCGATGAGTGCGCGTACGTGGCGGCCTCTACTTCGGCGTCAGTGATGGGTGGAAGCCCCAGCTGATTGAACACAGCCTGCAACGCCTTGGCGGCCTTATTGCGAACCGCGACCACATCGGCCTCGAGAACTGGGACGAGTCCCGCGTCGACCTTGAGGTCGCGTTGGATGATGTTCCAGTCGTCGAAGTCTTCGGCGTCCCAGTTTGACCCGGCAAACATGTTGTCGAGGTTTGGGGTGGCCGAGTATCCGGAGCAGATGAAGTCGGTGCCGGGCACGAACTGCATCAGTGAACGGGCGACCCGCCGCAGATCCGAATGGGTGAAGGTCTGGTCGTTGCTGGATGCACATTCCAGATCCAACATCATGGCGATCAGGTTTTCGGCCAGAATGGCGCGGATACCGCCTGGCACGCCTCCCGGCACACCCACGCAGCTAACGGAACCGTTCTGGGTTCCCTGGGAGCCTGCGGCCTTAGTGATGTATAGACAGCGGGCCTCAAGGTAGAGCATTGACTTGCCTTCGGCATAGCCCATCTGCACCTCGGAACCGGTGCCGGACGTGAACCGCATCTTTAGGCCCCGCGAGGCGTAGCTAGACGCTAAGAAGGCCTTTGACCACGGGGTGTCGTCGCCGTCCATGAACACCGCTTCGGTGCCATACACCGACACGGTTTCGGCGTATGCGGTCAAACCGCGCATGCCGAGCTGCAACTCTGTGGCTTCCTCGACCGCGCACTGGGTGAGGATGCCCGGGCGTCCTACCTGGGAACCAACTAGCAGGCTGAGGGCATTGAACGGCGCGTAGCGCACGATGCCGACCGTGGTCTCTTCTTCTGCAAACCCGCGGATTGCGGCTTCGGCAGAGTCTGCAACCAGCTGTGCCGGGTGGTCTTGCAGGTTGGTGACGTGGCACTGGTTTGCTGGGCTCTTGCGGGCGCGCAGCTTGTTGACTGCCATCATCATTTCGAGCACGGTCATCTGGCCGACGACCTCGGTCACCTTGGCTGGCGTCATGCCAGTGGTAAGCGGGATGATCTCGTGTCTAGGTACATTGACGTCCACGAGCATCTTGGCGACCTCAACCGAATCGATACTGTTGGCCTTTTCGGCGGTATCGAGGTTAAGGCCGTATTCGGCGATGAAGGTATCGAGCATGTCGAACTCTGACCTGGGCTTGCCGTCTAGTTCGACAACTGATCCGTTTTCGATGCGGATACCGGGCTTCGGATCATTAGGGCTGTCCATAGCGATGAGGCCGACCTCGGGCCATTCGCTGACGAAACCGTCTTGATTCACTGGCCGGGCGTCCAGCACCTCAAATCTTTTTGAGCGCATGTTTTAGACCTCAGATGTATGGGGTGGTGACTGACTCGGGGTAATCTCCAAGCGCGCCAAGCAGGTCGCGGCCCACATCGCGGGCTGCGACGATTGCCTGACGTACCGCGCCGGAATCGCCGTGGAAGAACGAGATAACCTCGTTGGAATACGACGTGCCGTCTGCTGGGCTGGCGTAGCCGATCACCTCGATCGTGGATGCCTTGACGGCGGTGTCGGCAAGAACAACGCCGATGCCTGCAGGGGCGCCAACAGTGATGCCGAACGACTTGCCGAGCGGCGCACCGAAGGCCTTGTTGAGGGCATGGCTTGCCCGTGCGGTGTACTGGAACTCGAGGTGCCCGGCGTCATTGGCATAGACGTCGCCGAAGGTTCGGTCTAGTTCGCTCAGAGTTACCTCGACGGCGCGGCGGGCGTCGGATACGTCTTCTGCCCCGAACACGATCAACGAGCCGTGGCCTGCGCCGCCCTTGGTGTCGCGGGGTAGTTCGATGGTCAGGATCTCGCAGTTCGTCGCCTTAACAGCTTCGTCCGCTGCGAAAATGTGTGGGCCCGCGCCGGTTCGGGCGCCGACGATGCCAATAGACCGGTACTTGCCGTCAAGCTTCATCGCCGCGTGCAGTTGCGGATCAACGTTGGCTATGACTAGGCCAATCGTGTCGCCGAGCGGGTTGGTGCCGACGAATTCTGTCAGGCCGGGACGAGACGCCGGCTTGGGTGCGGGCGCGTCTTGCCCGATCTTTTTCATGACTTCTGCCATGACTTGGTTTACTAGCTCTTCACTCATTTGTGCCTCCGGCTACTTTGCTTTCGGGAGTATCGACTCGACATCTGTGTGGGGACGTGGAATCACGTGCACGCTGACTAGCTCGCCGACCTTGCTGGCCGCTGCTGCGCCCGCATCTGTGGCTGCCTTGACGGCACCAACGTCACCCCGGACCAGAACAGTCACAAACCCTGCTCCGATCTTTTCGCTTCCGACCAGCGAGACATTCGCGGATTTGACCATTGCGTCCGCTGCCTCAACTGCTCCGACGAAGCCTTTGGTTTCAACCATTCCGAGCGCTTCTTGCATCTCGACTCCTCTGTCTGTTGTGTCCTGCTTGGTCACTTGCAG
>PDSD01000059.1 GCA_002748325.1 Arachnia propionica
TACCGATGTCTTAGGCGCGCTCAAGTCGGTGGCCATCACTCCTGCCGAGGTGGAGGGTGCCTTGGCCGAGGGCGTAGGTTTTGATGGCTCGGCCATTGAAGGCTTTGCCCGAGTGTACGAGTCGGACATGGTGGCTCACCCCGACCCCGCCACTTTCCAACTGATGAGCTGGCGGGGCGAGCAGCGGGGTACCGCGCGCATGTTCTGCGATATCCGGCTGCCCGACGGTTCCCCGAGCTTCGCCGATCCCAGGTACGTGTTGAAGCGCGCGATGAAGAAGGCCAGCGATGCGGGCTACACCTTCTACATCAACCCCGAAATCGAGTTCTTCCTGCTCAAGCAGTTGCTGCCGCCGGTGCCGGTTGACCGCAGCGGCTATTTCGATCACACCACGTTGGGTGTGGGCACCGACTTCCGCCGGGAGGCGATCTCGGTGCTGGAAAGCATGGGGGTGTCGGTGGAGTTCAGCCATCACGAAGCCGCTCCCGGGCAGCACGAGATCGATCTGCGGCACGACGACGCGCTCGCGATCTCTGACAACATCATGACCTTCCGGGTGGTGATCCGCGAGGTGGCGCTGGCCGAGGGCATTCACGCCACCTTCATGCCCAAACCGTTTGCCGGCCAGCCCGGTTCTGGCATGCACACCCACATGGCGCTGTTCGAGGGCGACACCAACATCTTCCACGACGGCAGCGACGAATATCGGCTGTCCAAGACGGCCAAGCACTTCATTGCCGGGCTGCTGAAGCATGCACCGGAGATCACCGCGGTCACGAACCAGTGGGTCAACTCCTACAAGCGGCTATCCGGCGGGGCAGAGGCCCCCAACTACGCCTGTTGGGGCCGGGCCAACCGCTCTGCGCTGATCCGGGTGCCCCAATTCGTGCCTGGCAAGGCTTCAGCTAGCCGGATCGAGTATCGCGCCCCGGATGCGGCCACGAATCCGTACCTGGCCTACGCCCTGATCCTGAGCGCTGGCATGGCCGGAATCGACAACGAGTATCCGCTGCCCGACGAGGCCGAGGACGCGGTGACTGAGCTTTCGCCACGGGAGCGCCGAGCCCTGGGATACGAGCTGTTGCCGCGGACCCTGGACGAGGCGCTGCGGGTCATGGAGAACAGTGAACTGGCCGCGAACGTGCTAGGCGAACACGTCTTCGAGTACTTCCTGCGCAACAAGCGGGCCGAGCATGCTCGCTACGCCGCCGAGGTGACGCGCTGGGAGCTGGACCAGCTCATCGACCGAATCTAGGCCAACAGCGGGAACACCTCTTGGGCCCTGGCGGCCTGGCTGCCGGCGGCCGTCACGGCAGCGTTCGACCAGTCGCGCAGGCCGGTCGCCAGCGCCAGAAACGTCTCGGCGGAGCATTCAACGACATTGCCAGGGGTGCCCCGCGTGTGCTGCGGCCCGACGCCGAAGCTGAACTGGCAGACCGCGTACGGCGGCACCCGCAATTCGATGGTTTTGCCGGGCCATCGTGCCGCGATCTGGGCACAGCCGCCCCGGCAGGCAGCGGCCGCCGTCGCGGGCGTGATTTCCACGCCGTTTTCCAGGCAGCTGCGGCACAGCCGCAGCAACGCCCCAGTTGCGTCACCGCCTGGTGTCAACCGATCCGCGTCGAAGTCCGTTGCGGCCGCCGGGGCGGCCGCCCGCAGCAGCGCCAACTGGTCGACCAGGGCGGCGCGAATGGCGGGGGTGAGCTTGAGCACCCCATCAGCCTAGCCGCGCCGGTAACCTAGGGGCGTGACCAGAGCCCAGCCCACCTCCGGCGAGTTCGCCCGACTCGGCTTCAATAGCCCGGAAACTGCCGCGAAGCTTTGGCAGCGCTGGGCCGAGCGCCTGGGACAGGAGCCGACACTGGAGTTGGCCGCCCTGAGCCGCTATGCGGCCGACCCCGATCAGGCGTTGGAAGCCCTAGCGCGGGTGCACGAACAAGCACCGGATATCTTCGGTGGCCTCACTACAGACCCAGCCTGGCGAGACCGAGCTATCCGGGTGTTGGGGGCCTCGACGGTGCTCGCCCGGTTTTTCACCCGGCACCCAGCTGAGCTGGCGGGACTGCGCCCTGCCCCGGCGCCGCGCGGCGCGCAGGGCTGGGCCGCGTTCTTCCAGGAGCGAATGACCGCGGCCGAGCCAAGCCCCGACGAGGTGCGCCGGGCCAACTATGCCGCGCTGAGCCAGGTGGCCGCCTTCGACCTCGCGGCCGCCGAGCCCACCGAAGTCGTGGAAACCGTGGGCCAGGAGCTCAGCCACATCGCTGACGCCGTGCTGGCCTCGGCACTCAACTGCGCTCGGGCCGAGGTGGCGAACTCCGACGACGTGCGGTTGGCCGTCGTGGCGTTGGGCAAGACCGGAGCCCAGGAGCTTAACTACCTGTCCGATGTCGACGTCGTGTACCTCGCGGAACCGGCCGAGGGGGTGCAGCTGGACGACGCCATGCGGATCGGGGCGCAGGTGGCCGGGGCGCTGGCGCCCACACCCCAGAGGGCAGCATCTGGGAGGTGGACGCCGCACTGCGTCCCGAAGGCAAATCTGGGTCGTTGGTTCGCACCTTGGCGGCCAGCCGCAAGTACTACGAGACCTGGGCAAAGAACTGGGAGTTCCAGGCCATGCTCAAGGCGCGTCCCGTCGCCGGGGACCTGGAGTTGGGGCAGGCCTTCTGCGACCTGATCCAGCCGATGGTCTGGCAGGCCGGGCAACGACCCGGCTTCTTACCCGAGATCCGCGCCATGCGGCAGCGGGTGATCTCGCTCATCGCACCGGCCCGGGTGGAGCGCGAAATAAAGCTAGGGCCAGGCGGCCTGCGCGACACCGAATTCTCGGTACAACTGCTGCAACTAGTTCACGGCCGAGCCGATGATCGGATCCGGGCAAGGGGCACCTTCGAGGGCCTCGACCAGTTGGTGGCTTGCGGCTACATCGGTCGCGACGATGGCATGCAACTGCGGCAGGCCTACCAGCTGCAGCGGGTGCTGGAACACCGGGTGCAGCTGCGGCACCTGCGCCGCACTCACCTGCTGCCGCTCGACGATGAGGCCGCCATGCGCCACTTGGCGCGCAGCCTCGGCAGTACCCCCGAGGCGTTGGTGGAGCGTTGGCGGGCCAGCACCAGGCTGGTGCAGCGACTCCAGCAGCGGCTGTTCTACTCGCCACTGCTCGACACGGTCAGCTCGATTCCGACCGAGGGGCTGTTGCTGTCGCCAGCGGCGGCACGGACCCGGATGGCGGCGCTGGGCTTCGACGACCCGCAGTCGGCGCTGGGCCACATTGAGGCGCTCACTAAGGGAACCAACCGCACCGCCGCGATCCAGCGGCAGCTGTTGCCAGCCATGCTCGATTGGTTCGCCGACGGCCCCAACCCGGACTTTGGCTTGCTGGCGTTTAGACGGCTCTCGGAATCGTTGGGGCGCAGCAGCTGGTACCTGCGGGCGCTACGCGACGAGGGCTACATGGCGCAGCGGCTGGCCCGCGTCGCCTCCTCCAGCCGCTACGCGGTGGACCTGCTGCGGCGCGCACCGGAGATGGTGCAGATGCTGTCTGCCCGCTCCCGGCTGGAGCCGCGTAGCCAAGACGAGCTGCGGGACGCGATGGTCAAGGCAGCCCGCCGGGCTGACGACTCGGACAAGGCGGTCGCCTCGGTGCGGGCGATGCGGCGGGCCGAGTTGTGCCGGATTGCGCTCAGCGACGTGCTTGGCGACAGCGATCTGGACGAAACCATGCGCGCGCTCACTGCCCTGAGCGCCGCCAGCATCGATGCGGCCCTGGCGGTGGCCGCTCGCGACATCGAGGCGCCGCCCGTCGGCGTCGTGGCGATGGGCCGCTGGGGCGGCGAGGAGATGAACTATTCCTCCGACGCCGACGTCATGTACGTCGTGCCCGACGAGGTGAGCCGGGAGCAGTTGGTGGCGGCGCAGCGGCTGGTCGGCCGGGCCGCCGACGTGCTGGGACAGCCAGGCCCGGACCCGGCCCTGCACTTGGACTGCG
This sequence comes from Arachnia propionica, assembly GCA_002748325.1. GTDB lineage: Bacteria > Actinomycetota > Actinomycetes > Propionibacteriales > Propionibacteriaceae > Arachnia > Arachnia propionica_A. The sequence continues at coordinate 3,989 of PDSD01000059.1, forward strand.
ACCTGCGCCCAGAGGGACGCGGCGGGCCGCAGCTACGCACCGTCGAGTCGTACGCCGCTTACTATCGCAACTGGTCGTCGACCTGGGAATCGCAGGCGCTGCTGCGAGCCCGGCCGGGAGCGGGCGAGCTGGCACTAGCCCAGCAGGTCGTCGCGGCCGCCGACCGGCTGCGCTATCCCGAACCTGGCCTCACCGACGATCAGCTGCTCGAAATCCGCCGGTTGAAGTCGCGGATGGAAACCGAACGTATCCCCAAAGGGGTGCCGCGCAAACGTCACCTCAAGCTGGGGCCCGGGGGGCTGGCCGACGTGGAGTGGACTGCCCAGTTGCTGCAGCTGCGGCACGGGGCCGCCCATCCCGAGCTGCAAACCACCTCGACGCTGGGGGCGCTGGCGGCAGCCAGGGGGCTCGGCATGGTGAGCGACCGGCAGGAAAACGAGCTGCGGCAGGCCTGGCGGCGGGCCAGTGGGCTGCGCAACGCGATCATGTTGGTGCGCGGCCGGGCCAGTGATTCGCTGCCGATACATTCCCGGGAACTGGCCACCGTGGGCGAACTGGTGGGTTATCGCACCGGGCAAAGCTCGCAGCTGATCGACGACACCCAACGCGATATGCGGCTGGCCAGGCGCTGCTTCGAGAGCCTGTTTTGGGATTCCTGAGAAACGCGAGTGCTACAGTGTGATCGATACGTTCCGGGGTCGGTGTAAGTCCGAACCGGCGGTGATAGCCCGCGAGCTTGGCGGCCGATTGGTGGCCAGGTTGACTCGGTGAAATTCCGAGGCCGACAGTCAAAGTCTGGATGGGAGGAACGGTTGACGGCGCTGGACCGGGTTGGTCTGGCGCGTCGGCACCCCGGGCAGAGACGACGGGATAGTGCCAGTGAACAGTCGACACAATGGCCTGGCGGCACGCTGGGGCCTGTGGTCTGCCTACCCAGGCCGGGTGCGCCGCACTGGCGAGCTGCCGCCCTGGTTGCCTGGCGCGATCTCGCTCGCCGTGGTGCTGGTGGTGTGGTGGCTGGTGGTGCAGTTGGGGCTGGTGCCCGCGGTGGCGCTGCCTGATCCGGTAGCCGTTGCTGGCCGGGTCATCGACTGGGGCGGCAGCGGGCTTGGCTGGCGCTATCTTGCGCCGACGCTGCTCGCGGCCTTGCTGGGGTCGGCAGTGGCCGCAGCGGTGGCCGTCCCGCTGGGCATCGTGATTGCCCACTCGCGGCTGCTGGCAGCCGTGGTGGAACCGGGGGTGGCGTTCTCGCAGACAGTGCCGCTGGTGGCCTTAGCGCCGCTGCTGGCGCTGTGGCTGGGCTATGGCACGCTACCCATCGCGGTGCTGGCTGCCGTGATCGCCTTCTTCCCGATGGTGACCACCACCATCGTGGGCCTGCGCGCCATCGACACCGCCTACATCGAGCAGGCCCTGCTGGACGGAGCCTCGGGCTGGCAGCGGCTACGGCACATCGAGTTGCCGGGCGCGGGCCTGGCGATCTTGGCTGGCATCCGGGCCGGTGTCGTGTTGTCGATGACCGGCGCGATCGTGGGCGAGTTTGTGATGGGTGGCGCCGGGCTGGGCACGCTGCTGGCGATCTCCCGGGAGGCCGCCGATACCGTGGGCGTCTTTGCCGTGCTGGTGTGGATTTCCGCCACCGCGCTCGCCCTGCATTCCGGGCTGCGCGCCGCCGAAACTGCCGCCGCCACGAGATTGGAGAACCGATGATTAGCCGCCGATCCTTGCTGGCGGCCGCACTGGCAACGCCGCTGGCCGCTTGCGCAGCTCCGGGGCGTAGCGAGTCGGCCGCTGCCGCGCTGACGGTGGGGCTGTCGTACATTCCCAACGTGCAATTCGCTGCCTTCTACGTCGGGCTACGCGAGGGCATCTTTGCCGAGCACGGCCTGCAGCTGCAGCTGCGCCATCACGGCGCGCAGGAGGACGTGTTCGGGGCGTTGGTGGCGGGCCGAGAGGACGTGCTGTTTGCCTCCGGTGACGAGGCGACGCTGGCGGCGGCGCAGGGCGTCGAGCTGGACTGGGTGGCCACCAGCTACCAACAGTTCCCCGTGGCCATCTATGTGCCGGCGGAGAGTGATATCGC
>PDSD01000112.1 GCA_002748325.1 Arachnia propionica
CGAGGGGCCGTTCTTCACATAGATCGTGGTCTGAATCAGTTTGCCCATCTTGGTGAGCTTGGTGACGTCCCGGCTGTGGATTATCGACGTGTGCCGGTTTCCGTGTTCGACCTCGATGGCCCAGTCGATGGCGGTGTCCATGTCTGGGGCGCGCACGATGCCGATCACGGGCATCATGAGTTCGTGTTGCACGAACGGGTGTTCCAGCGTTGCCTCGCACACGACGAGCCGCACACCAGCGGGGGGTTCGACGCCGATGCCGGTGAGGATGTCTGCGGCACTCTTGCCAATCCACTTGGGGTTGGGTTTGCCCTCTGGGGTGATCAGCTCTTCTAGGGCCTTCAGTTCGTCACCTGTGACCTCGTAAGCGCCGTGCTTGATCATGCAGAATTTGAGCATTTCGGCGACCGAATCGACGGCGATGACCTCCTTTTCGGAGGTGCAGGGCAGGTTGTTGTCGAAACTTGCGCCGTCGACGATGCACTTGGCCGCATATTCGACATCCACGTTGCTGTCGACCACGGCCGGGGGATTGCCGGCGCCGGCGCCGATGGCCTTCTTGCCCGATTGCAGCACGGCCTTAACGATGCCGGGACCGCCGGTGGCTACCAGGAGCCGAACCAGCGGGTGGCTCATCATCCGAGGGTGGGTTCGGCGACCGTAGTGATCAGGTTTGCGGGTGCACCAACCTCTGCGAGCGTGCGGTTGAGCAGCTGGATCTGCCATAGGGATAGGTTCTTGGCTCTCGGATGGGGGCTGAACACTACCGAGTTGCCGGCGGCCAACATGCCGATGCCGTTGCAGGTGATTGTTTCAGTGGGGTTGGTGGTGGGGGTGATCGCTCCGATCACACCGAAGGGCGAGTATTCGAGGGTGGTCAACCCGTCGTCACCAGACCAGGCCTCGGTTACTAGGTCTTCCACGCCCGGTGTTCCCTCGGCGGCCGCCTTGTTCTTGAGGTATTTGTGGGCCACGTCGCCCATACCTGTCTCTATCACGGCC
>PDSD01000026.1 GCA_002748325.1 Arachnia propionica
CGACTTGAGCATCACCCCGCTGGCTCCCTATGCCGATGCGTTGATGGCCACCCGCGGCATCCTGCGTTCGGTCATTCCCGCAAGTTTCAACAACGCCCTAGTGGTGCGCGCCTCTGGCGGCCCGACCGTGCTGAAGGATCTATCAAACGAGCGGGTCGCCATGACCATGCAGGACGCGTCGCGGATAGACGCGGCTGCGGTGGCCGTGCAGGTGTTCGTCGGCGGCGAGCACGAAACCCAGTCGATCAAGAACCTCAACGATCTAATCGATGCGGGGCTGGATTACGGGATTCCGGTGCTGGGTGTCACCGCAGTCGGCCGGGACCTGGTCCGTGACGCCCGCTATCTGGGGCTCGCCACCCGGGTCATCGCCGAGTTCGGCGCCCAGATGGTCAAGACCTACTACTGCGATGACTTCGAGCAGGTCACCGCTGGCTGCCCGGTGCCGGTCATCATGGCCGGCGGCAAGAAGCTGCCGTTGCTGGATGCGCTGACCATGGCCCGTCGAGCCATCGACGGCGGTGCGGCTGGCGTCGACATGGGCCGGAACATTTTCCAGCGCACGAATCCACCGGCAATGATTCAGGCCGTGAGTGCCCTAGTTCACGAAGACCTCTCCGCCGCCGATGCGGCCGAGTTCTACCGTGATCTAGCTGACGGGGCCGACGACTAGGCAATACGAGCTGGTTAGCCGGGCCGGGTACTCCGGCCCGGCTCCGCTTTTTCACCTGGCAAAACTGGGCAGCACATCGCGAACTGCGAGCGCGGCTGCGACGTGCCAGACTGGTGCCATGCCAGACGCGTTCAGCCAAATTTTCCCGCCGCTTGGGCTCCGCATCGAGGCGGGGCCGCTGGAGTTGCGTGGCATCGGGCCCGAGGAATTCCTGGCTCTGTTGGATGTGGCGCGCGCCGGGATCCATCCGCCAGAGGACATGCCGTTTGGTTTCCCGTGGACCGAAACCCCACCGGAACACTTCGCATTGCAATACCTGCAGTGGTGGGCGAGCCTTGCGGCGAATTGGTCGCAAGCTAACTGGGATCTGGAGTTGGCGGTGCTGTGGCAGGGCCAGGTGGTCGGCGTGCAGGGCGTGCGCGCCAAGGACTTTCTGACGCTGCGCCATGGCGAAACCGGCTCCTGGCTGGGGATGCCACACCAGGGCAAGGGCATCGGCACCGCCATGCGCCAGGCGTTGTGCGCTTTCCTGTTCGACTACCTGGACTTTTCGGTTATTTCTTCCCAGTCCTTCACCGACAATGCCGCTTCGCTCGCCGTGAGCCGCAAGGTGGGCTTCCGCGACAATGGCGTGTCCTGGCTGGTGCGCCGCGGCATAGCCGAAACCATGCGGAATCTGTCGCTGCGGCCAGAAGATTTAGTGCGCGGCCCTGAGCTCAGCGTCACCGGCGCCGAAGCCATGCGGGCGCTAGTCGGGCTGGACTGAGCCGGTGCTTGCAACGCCGCCTAGGCGAGGCTGAGCAGCAACAGCAACACCACGCTAACCACGATTTCGCTTACCCCTAAGTGCACCGGACGTACCTTGATGCCCCAGCGGGGGCCGAGCTGTGGCACCACGAGTGCCCGAATCGTCAACACCGCGAACAGCAAGCTCAGCCAGATCCCTCCGACGACCGGCAGGAAGAACGCGATCACGGTCCAGGCCGCATGCCACAACACCGATGCGATTAGCCAAGAGCGCCTCCCCCGCTCGCGAATGTTGGTCTTGACGTAGAGCACCGTGCCGAAGAAATAGCCAAAGCAGGCAGCAGATATCGCCGCCACATCCGGTAAATCGCCCAGGCGCCACAGCCCGTCGCTGCCGAGCACGATCGGCAGCAGCGACGCCGCCAACACAGTGAGCAGCCCGGAGACGGTCGAGCGCTCCCGCTTGGTGGCCGCCAGGTACAGCGAGACGGCCGTCAACGGGGCGAACACCAGGCCCCAGGACCACCAGGCTGGTTTCAGCAGGAGCACCACGACGATGAGCACCGCCGCTGCAACGCTATAGGTGAGCAGCGCTTGCTGGTAGCGCTCCTTGCGCCTGGCCTTCAGCCATTGCGATGCGGCAAAGAACGCGAAGTAAGCCACGATCCACGCCAGGAACAACGCGACTAGAACCGGACTCAATTCGTGCCAACGGAGTTGCCAGATCGCCCCGGCCAGATATGGCACGACAAGCATCGCCCAGGCCCCGTGCTGGTTGGGTACCCAGCCCTTGCTCTGTTGCTTGCGCGGCTTGGATCGGCTTGGCCGGTCAGCGCCGCGGCGAGATGACTGGCCTCGCCCAGTTCCGGCCGCCGCTGCGGCCCGATCTACTTGCCGGTTCTCAGTCGGTTGGCTCACCTTGGCAGTCTAGTCAGCGCCCCTTGTCAGCGTCGAGCGCTAGAGTCCTGTCATGGCCATGACCAATTCCGCTGCCGAGCCGCTGTCGCTGGGCCGGGTCGTGCTCGCAGTCAAGGATTGGGTCGGCCGCCTGGGCGAGGTGTGGGTGGACGCCCAGGTCATCGAGATCAAGCGGCGAAACGCCCCCACCCAATTCCTGACGCTGCGCGACCGAACCCAGGAGATTTCGGCCAGCGTGACGGCATCAAGGCTGGTGCTGGATACGGCCGGGCCGCTGCCGGAGGGCTCGCGGGTGACCGCGCGACTCAAGCCCCGGGTGTGGGAGAAAAACGGCTCGCTTAGCTTCGAGTGCCTGGAGCTACGCCCGGCCGGCGAGGGCCAGCTGCTGGCCCAGATTGAGCGGTTGAAGCGCAAGCTGCAGGCCGAGGGCCTGTTCGATCCGGCCCGTAAGCGCCCGCTGCCGTTCCTGCCCAACCGGATCGGGCTGATCACTGGCAAAGATTCCGACGCCGAGCGAGACGTGTTGACCCACATCAACCGGCGCTGGCCCCGCCCGATTTCGACGGTGCACGCGCTGGTGCAGGGGCCGCAGTCGGCCGAGTCCGTCATGCGCGCCATCGAAACGTTGGCCGCCGACGAGGAAGTCGACGTCATCATCATCGCCCGGGGCGGCGGTTCGCTGGAAGACCTGCTGTCGTTCTCCGACGAGGGCGTGGTGCGCGCCGCCGCAACCTGCGCCACCCCGATCATCTCCGCGATCGGCCACGAACAAGACAGCCCGCTGCTGGACCTGGTTGCCGACGCGCGGGCATCCACCCCCACCGACGCCGGTCGCCTGGTGGCGCCGGACGCGCAGGAGGAGTCCGATCGGCTCGCCGTCGGCGTCGAACGGCTGGGAGCCGCCATCGACCAGCGACTGGCCACCGAACAGCAGCGGCTCGCCGAGCTGCTGAATCGCCCGGTGCTGCGCGACCCAGCCAGCGCCTTCGCCGGCCACGACGACCGGCTCGGCCTACTGCGGCATCGGCTGGACGCCGCCATCGCCGCCGAGCTGCAGGCCCAGGCGGCCTGGCTGGGCAGCGCGCTCAGCTCGGTGCGGGCCATGTCGCCGCGCGCCACGCTGCAACGGGGCTACGCCATCCTGGTGGATTCGGCGGGCAACTCGGTGTCCAGTATCACCGCCACCAAAACGGGCGACAGCCTTGATGCGTTCCTGGCCGATGGCAGCCTCGGCCTCACT
>PDSD01000023.1 GCA_002748325.1 Arachnia propionica
TCCTGCGGCTTTTCCTTGGCGGTATCGGGGATAACTAGGCCAGATGCGGTGGTCTGCTCGGCCTCGAGCGGCAGTACGAGGACGCGGTCCTCAAGCGGCTTGATCGTGGTTGCCACGTTCAACACCCTTTCTTATTCATTCCGGCGCGGTGCCGGTTGGTTTTGCTAGCAACTGGTTGGACGTCGTCGCGGTGCCGCCCGACCATTGGCACCCGGGGCTGCCGAGTGCTAGCTCCAAAGCTATACCTTCAGTTAGCACTCATTCAAGCCGAGTGCCAGCAGTCGCGGGGAGTGCGGCGGCTAGCGGCCCAGGGGGCGCACCACGAGCGCCTTGGTGCCCTGACTGGTTCGGGCCAGCAGCAGCGTCGCCGCTTGCGTACCCCGCGGGTTAAGGCGTTTGCGCAGTTGGGCCGGATCCACGTCGATGGCCCGCTTCTTGATCTCTAAGGTGCCGATGTCGCCTGCCCGCACCCAGGCGGCAAGGGTTTTTTTACGGTAGTCGAGCACCTGCAACACCTCGAAGCAGGTCCCCCACGGCCCCTGGTAGGGCTGATCACTCGACAGGTAGGCCACCTGCGCGTCCAGCAGCCACAGGTCGGCCGCAGGCGCGATCTCACTGAGCAGCCCGGCCCGGATCACGGCGTTGTCGGGCTCGATGACGTAGCGCCCCACCGGCCGCACCGGCAGCTCGCGCAACCGCTCCGGCGACGGCAACGATTGCGCCCCCTCGTCGGCCAAGACGACGGCCTCGGGGCCAGCGGGCAGCCGATTCCACAGCGACACCTCCACGGCGTCGCGCGCATGCGATACCCAGGTGGCCCGCACTTCGGACGGGATCAGCTCCTTGGGTAGCCCCGGGCCTGCCTTGACTGCCACGAAGCGGTCGCTGGCCAAGTAGTCGGCCACCAGCCGCCAGGGCGGGCTGAAGTCTTCGGGCCGCCAGGTGCGACCCCGGCCGGTGCGCCGCGCCGGATCGAGGAAGATCGCCGCATCGGCGGGCGGCTCGGCCTGCTCTACTAGCCCGACGCGCACCTCGGCCCCGCCGACCAGGCCCAGGTTGTGCTCGGCCGCGGCCGCAGTATGCTCATCAGCCTCAATCGCTACCACTTCAATACCGAGTTCCGTGAAGGCGAGTGCATCCACACCGACGCCGCAGCCGAGATCCCAAACCTGTTTCACCCCAGCCGCCGCGAACCGGGCCGCCCGCCACCTCGCCACCGGATAGCGGGTTGCCTGCTCCAGGCCCGCCGGCGTCCACAACAGCTCAGCCGCTCGTGGATGCTTGCTGGCCGCCTTGGCCCGCAACACCGCCTGCGAGAGGGCGGCCGCCGCCAGCTCCAGCGAATAGCGAGCCCGTAGCCTGGTAGCTGCCGACAACGAGCCCGGGTCGGACTCGGCCATCGCGTCGGCCAGCGCCTGCTTGCCATGCGGGCCTAACAATTCCCGGATCGGGCTGGTAGTCATCTGGGCCTCACTGGGTCACGTCGCGGGCAGGATGTCCACCTGCCAGGAGACGCTGGTGTCGCCGTCGTAGGGCAGCACGCCGTGGAATTGGCCGACGCTGGCGTCGAAGACCAACGGCAAAAAGTTCCGGTCACCGTCCCACATCGGCAGCTGCATCATGGTGGCAACATCGTGCCAGGCCAGGGTGCCCTCCTCGTTACTCAGCTCGGGTTCCCCGGTGAACCCGGTGATCAAGAACACGAACCCGAACACGTCGCGGCCGTTGAAGCCGGGCCAGGAAACGGTGCCGCGCAACTCCATCTCGGTGACCGTAATCCCGGCCTCCTCAGCGATCTCGCGGCGCATCGCGGCGACCACGTTCTCCCCCGGCTCCACCTTGCCGCCCAACCCGTTGTACTTGCCTAACTGCTCGTCGTCGCTGCGGTGGATTCGGTGCACCAGCAGCACCCGGCTGCGATCCGGGGAGACGACGTAGCCCAAGGTGGTCAGTTCCGGGTTATAGCTCACCGATAACACGTTAGTGGCTGGCCGCCCATCGGGACGGCCAGCCACACAATCAATAACGAACTAGCGCAGTTCGGTGACGTCGAACTCGACGATCTCGTCACCGAGCGACTTCAGCAGCTCGTGGCGCTTTTCGCGACGAACGGCCTGCTCGATCGGATTTGGCACCGGAGCCGCCGCCATCAGCCGCTTGGTGTACTCGTCTTGCGGGTTGAGCAGCACCTGCTCGCGGTTGCCCCACTCGACGATCTTGCCCAGCTGCATCACCGCGACCCGGTGCGCTAGCGCATCCACGACTGCCAGGTCATGCGAGATGAACAGACAGGCGAAGCCGAACTCCCGCTGCAGCTCGATGAACATCTCCAGCACCGAGGCCTGCACCGACACGTCCAGCGCCGAGGTGGGCTCGTCTGCGATCAGCAGATCGGGCTGCAGGGACAGTGCCCGGGCGACCGAGACGCGCTGCCGCTGGCCGCCAGACAGCTCATGCGGGTAGCGGTTGTAGGCGCTCTGCGGCAGCTGTACCGCGTCCAACAGTTCCAGCACCTTCTGCTGCTGTTCCTTGGCATTACCGCCGACCTTGTGCACGCTCATCGGCTCGCCGATCACGTCACCCACGGGCAGCCGCGGGTTCAGCGATGCCGCCGGGTCCTGGAAGATGACGCCGATGCGCTTGCGTAGTGCGCGCAGTTGGGCCCCCTTCAACGAAAGCAGGTCCTCGCCGAGCACCCGGACCTCGCCGCCTGCCGACGGGATGAGCCCCAGTAGGGCGCGGCCAATGGTGGATTTACCGGAACCGGACTCGCCCACCAGGCCGACGATCTCGCCGCGCTTCACGTCGAATGTGACGTCGTCGACAGCCCGGAACGCGTCGTGACCTTCGCGCTTGTACTCGACGATCAGGTTCTGCACGTCGAGCGCCGTCTCCGCGTCAGGGCTGATATCGCCCGGGCGGGCACCGAACTGGCCGTGGCCTTCGCCCAGGTGCGGCACCGCGGCCAGCAGCCGCTTGGTGTAGGGGTGCTCGGGGTGCAGCAGCACCTGTTCTGCCGTGCCTCGTTCGACGATGTCGCCCTTGAACATGACCACCACGCGGTCGGCCATGTCGGCCACCACACCCATGTTGTGGGTGATGAGCAGAATGCCGGTATTGAGCTTGTCCTTGAGGCTGCGCAGCAGGTCGAGAATGTCGGCCTGCACCGTCACGTCCAAGGCGGTCGTCGGCTCGTCCGCGATAATCACGTCCGGGCCACACGAAAGCGCCATGGCGATCACCACGCGCTGGCGCATACCACCGGATAGCTCGTGCGGGTACTGCGAAGCGCGCTTCTCTGGCTCGGGAATGCCGACCGCGTCTAGCAGGCCGACAGCCTTATCCCAGGCAGTACGACCGAAGGCGACGCCATGGACTTCCATGGCCTCGGTCAACTGCTCGCCGATCCGCAGCACCGGGTTTAGGGCCGTCATGGGCTCCTGGAACACCATGGCGACCTCTTTGCCGCGGATGGCCCGCAGGCCGCCGCGCGA
>PDSD01000032.1 GCA_002748325.1 Arachnia propionica
GGACTGGGTGACGCTGTTTGCGCTCGCCGTCAACGAAGAGAATGCTGCCGGCGGGCGAGTAGTCACCGCGCCGACGAATGGGGCTGCCGGCATCATCCCGGCCGTACTGCATTACTACACGCGCTTCGTCCCCGGTGCCAGCGAGGACGGGGTGCTGACCTTCCTGCTCACTGCCGGTGCGATCGGCATGATCTTTAAGCAGAACGCATCCATCTCCGGGGCCGAGGTCGGCTGCCAGGGGGAGGTTGGTTCGGCCTGCTCGATGGCCGCGGCGGGCATGGCAGCGGTCATGGGCGGCAGCCCGCAGCAGATCGAGAACGCGGCCGAAATCGGCATGGAACACAACCTCGGCCTGACCTGCGACCCGGTGGGTGGGTTGGTCCAGATCCCGTGCATCGAACGCAACGCCATCGCTTCGGTGAAAGCAATCGCCGCCGCCCGCACCGCGCTGCGCGGCGACGGCCGTCACATCGTCAGCCTAGATAAGGTCATAAAGACCATGCGAGACACCGGCCGCGACATGAAGATCAAGTACAAGGAGACCGCCCGCGGCGGGCTTGCCGTAAATGTCACCGAGTGTTGAGGGGTGACCCGCTGTAGTGCCCTTTCTTCCGCCAACTATCCAACTTGGTCTTCTGCTTTAAAGCGATAAGTTATTGAGTTGATCACTGCCAGAGCTGGTAGCGGCAGCTTCGCCACTTACTTGAATAGGTCCCAAAAACTGAATGTAGTGCGCCTGTAGATGGCTCTCTTCGCAGAACGGACTGGGTCTTTCATAGCTCCTGTGCCCTTTTTCCCGTAGCCAGGAATGATCGCGCGCTTGACTTCTCGTTTAGCCTTAGCGGTGGTTCGGGCCTTGAGGGAGCGAGTCAAGCTCGGCTTGCGCATACCAAATTTCATGAAGGCAAGCTAACATAGTTCCGGTTTTCATGGGCCGCTTCTTAGAAGTTCAACAGATTTAGTCGATTCCCCGTTTCTAAGAATGGTTTTCTTAGAAGCATTGGTAAATGCAGGCCGATTACTCGAATAGGTGTAGAGAAATTAAGTTTCTCCAATGGTGGCAGCGCATAGCCTTGATTAACGAACTAAGTGAGGCTGCGTCGATATCAACTCGCTTTGAGCATAAAAGTATGGCTCTGTTTACCTCATTTATTGATCGGCGATGTCGATCTTGCCGTTTTGAAGGGGTGTGCCTAGTCCTCAGAACCCGCGGCGGCTAGCCAGCAACCCGCGACGTGCCCGTCCGCTAGGCCGATTGCCTGTTGCAGCGCATGCAACGTCGTCGGGCCGACGAACTTAAAACCCAGTTTCTTGAGGTGTCGAGACAGGGCCTGCGATTGCTCGGTGGCAGTCGGTACCTCGGCCAGCGAGGCGGGCGGGCTGCTGCTACGCGGCGGCGCGTAGGCGGCGACGATGTCGCTCAGCCGCTGGCCGGATTCGTGCAGCTCAATCAGCGTCGCAGCATTGTTAATCGTCGCCTTGATCTTGGCCCGATTGCGGATAATCCCCGGGTCGCCCATGAGTCGGGCAACGTCGTCCTCGGTGAACGCCGCCACCCGCTGCGGCACGAAATCGGCGAAGGCGGCACGCAATGTGTCTCGTTTCCGCAGCACGGTCAACCAGCTCAGCCCGGCCTGGAACCCCTCCAAGCTGAGCCGCTCGAACAGCTCCCGCTCATCCGGGCTGTCGGGTAGCGGATGCCCCCATTCCTCGTCGTGGTAGCGCTCATACAGCGGCTCCCCGGTTCCAAAACATCTAGTCTTCATGCCATCCTCCTGGCTACAAGATGAGTCTAGGTCGCGGTCGATTGCCGTTGCCCACAGCCGCGAAGCTGCGTTTACTGGCCGAACCAAGTAAAATGGTTTCGGCCCCTCGCGAGGGGGGCGTTCCTCGGTTGGTCTTTCGGCAGGGCCCGCCTGACTTTGAATCAGGATTAGCGAAGTAGGTTCGACTCCTACCCGGGGAGCGGGGCACTAGGCCCGACATCGGGTATCCTGGCTGGCGTTGTCGCCTTGATTGGGAGCTACGAGTGAACCAGCAAAATCCGAACATCCAGTGGCGGCGGGTAGCGCCTTCCTATCTGATACTCCGGCTAGTGTCCGTTGTGCTCAACACGTTGCTTTTTGCCGCCATCACCTTCGCATTGTGGCGGTTTGTTGACGTGAACTTGATGGGCAGCGCCACGTTCTGGTGGTTCATCCCCGGAGTTATGACCGTTCTGATCGCCCTGCAGCTAGTCCTGGTCCCGGCCAGAGTGCGGGCCATTGGCTACGCCCTGCGTGAGGACGACCTGCTGTTTAAACGCGGCGTGTTGTGGCGGCGACTTGTTGCCATTCCCTACGGCCGACTGCAGATGGTCGATGTCACCAGAGGGCCGCTTAGCCAGCTGCTAGGGCTGGCTGAAGTCAAGACGATGACGGCCTCGCCCACCACCGACATCAGCATCCCTGGGCTGCCGCACGCCGAGGCCCAGGAGCTACGCGACCACCTCATTCGGGTCGCCGAGTCCCGGCGGGCCGGGCTGTGACTCAAGGACCAATCCCGCCGCAGGTGCCCTCACGGCCGGGAGCGCCCCAAGGATCAATTCCGCAGCAGCCGCCCATGCCACCGCAGCCACCGCAGCCGCCCCTGCCGTCGGGGCCACCCAGAGGGCCAATGCCGCCGCAGCCTTCGATGCGGCCGGGGCCGCCGCCAGGGCCAATGCCACCAGTACCGCCGCCCGGGTCGCCGATGGCAGCGCCGAACCCCGACTCGCAGTGGCAGCGGCTGCATCCGCTGACGCCGTGGGTCTCCATCATGTCCATCCTCGCGGTCTTCGCGTTCGCGCTCGTGCCGCTGGGTTTCGCCTTGCTGTTGGGTGACAGCGGCTGGCCGTCGCTCATCCCGCTGCTTATCGTGGCCGGTTTCCTCCTGGCAATCGTGAGCGAGATAGTGAACTACTACGTGACGCGATTCCGGCTCACCAACGAACTGTTCGAGATGCGCACCGGGGTGATAAGTAAGCAGCACCGCCAGGTGCGCCTCGACCGGCTGCAATCGGTCAACCTGAACCGTCCGATCGCCGCCCGAGTGTTCGGGCTGACCATTCTGGAAACCAGCGGTGCCGGGCAGGACAGCGACATCAAAGTCAGGTACCTGAAGAAGGAAGACGCCGATGCGCTGCGGGCGGAGATCCTACGCCGCGCCTCCGGTGTTCGGCACGCACAGCGGCAGGCGGCCGCAGGGCCAATCGCGCCGCCAAGCCCGGCGGGTGCCTCGCAGGCTGCTGCCGTGCAGCCTGGCGCAGCCGCCGTGGCGCCGCGGCCGCGCCGCAACCTGTCTGACTACATCGAATCGGCGATCGTCGACTTCACCTCACCAGAACTAGCAGCCGGTGAAGTCAACGAACGGGCCATCGTGCGGGTCGCCCCAGCGCGCATCATCGGCGCTGCGGCGCTGCCGCTGCTGGTGGCGATTCTCGTGATCATTGTTGTGGCGGCGGTGCTCGGCCTGTTCACATTCCTGGTCATTAGGGCAGGCGGCGAAGAGTTCCTAGGCGTCCTGTCCGTGGGGCTTTGGACCGTAGCGTTGTCGCTGCTGGGGCCAGGCTTGTTTGTTGGCTTCATCGGTTCCCTCAGCTCACTGGCTTCGTCACTGCAATACAGCATCGCGGGCACCCCCGACGGGCTGCGGATTGGCAGAGGGCTGCTAACCCAAACCAACGACACCGTCGCGCCCGGCCGGATCCACTCGTTGCAGATTAACCAGCCGTTCTACTGGCGCCCCTTCGGCTGGTATTCGGTGACGATGAACCGAGCAGACCTGCAAGTCCAGCTCAACGAGAACAAGAATGATCGGCAAAACAACGTCCAGCGACAGGTGTTGCTGCCGGTCGGCAACTACGCCGAGCTGCAGCGGGTGCTGTCGTTGGCTTTGCCAATGCATATGTCGCCGAATGCCCTCAGCATCCTTGCCGAGGGGATGAAGGGTGGCCGTCGGGCCCCGTTCATCACCGCGCCAAAGCGAGCATGGTGGCTCAAGCCCTTCTCGCACCACCGCACCGGCTATGTCATTGAAAACGGGTTGATCTATCTTCGTAGCGGCTGGCTGCGGCGTCGCCTAGCGCTGATCCCGGGGGAGCGGATTCAAGGCGTGACCATCAAATCGGGCCCCCTCCGGCGGCTAGCCCGGGTGGCGACCATTTCCCCCGACACAGTCGGCGGCCCCGTGGTGACTAGCCTGGACCTAGTCGATCAAGCCAGCATCTACCAGCTGCACGAGGCTGTCGAGCAGCTCGCTATCACCGCCGCCAAGATGGACACCAGCCATCGCTGGCGGGAAGCCCAGACGAGACTCACCTTGGCCTCGGCGCGGATGCAGGTCGAAGATGCGCGGCGACTGGGCCAGGAGCCGCCAGCGCAAGCCATGCGGGTGCTATGGGCCGAGGAGCAATGGCTGCGAACCCAGCGTCCCGCTGGCCAAGCGCCGCCGCCGGGGCAGTCGACAGACGATGGCACAACGCCAGTTGATCCACCTGGCGCGCCAGCTAGTGGCTAGTCGGTCAAACCAAGGCAAACCCACTACCATTGGCAGCGGAGACGTTGTTCGTAGCCTAGAAGCCTCGGCGCACTAGGCTTCGGGATCGCCACCGCGATAAGGAGGAGCCCAAGCATGCAAGTCCCTCATCACGACCTCGACCCCGTTGCCGCCGTAGTGGTGCTGGCCGCTGGTGGCGGCACCCGAATGAAGTCCGATCGCTCCAAGCTGCTGCATGAGGTCGCGGGCAAGTCGATGCTGAGCTACGCCATTTCCGCTGCGGCAGCATTAGATCCCGACCATCTGGTTGTGGTCGTCGGGCATCAGCGCGAGCAGGTCGAATCCCACCTCGAAGAGCTATCGGAAACGATCACCACCGCGGTCCAAGCGGAGCAGTTGGGCACCGGACACGCGGTGGCCTGCGGGCTGGCTGGGCTACCTGATCTTGTCGGCGAGGTGGTTGTGACCTACGGCGACGTACCGATGCTCACCGGCGACACCCTGCGGCAGCTGGTCGCGGTGCATCGGGCGCACCATCAGCAGGTGACGGTGCTGACCGCCGAGATCGACGATCCCAGCGGCTATGGCCGGATCCTGCGCCTCGACGACCGAGTCGTCGGCATCGTCGAGCATCGCGACGCGACGGCCGAACAACTCGGCATCAAGGAAATCAACTCAGGCATCTACGTCTTTGACGCCGAGACGCTGCGGGCTGGCCTGGCTCAGTTGAGCACCGACAACGCGCAGGCCGAGCAGTACCTGACTGACGTGGTGCATTTCGCCTACGAACGCGGCGACCGGGTGGGGGCGCTGCGCACCGACGACGTGTGGCAGACCGAAGGCGTCAACGACCGGATCCAGCTGGCCCGGATGGCGGCCGAGATGAACCGGCGCATCCTCGACGCCTGGATGCTGGCCGGGGTGACGGTGATCGACCCCAGCTCGACCTGGGTGGACGTCGATGTGGATGTGGCCCGAGACGTGACGCTGCTGCCCGGCACCATCCTGCAGGGCGCTACCACCATCGGTCAGGGAGCCATCATCGGCCCCGACACCACCCTGATGGACGTCGAGGTTGGGGCGCGGGCCCAGATCATCCGGTCGCACGGGTCGTTTGCCATCGTCGGTGAGGACGCCCAGGTGGGGCCGTTCAGTTATCTGCGCCCGGGCACCCAGCTTGGTGCCGCCGGCAAGATCGGGGCGTTCGTGGAGACCAAGAATGCCGTGATCGGGGAAGGCGCCAAGGTGCCGCACCTGTGCTACTGCGGCGACGCCGTCGTGGGTGCGGATGCCAACATCGGCGCCGGCACCATTTTCGCCAACTATGACGGCGTGACGAAGTCAGTCAGCCGCATCGGGGATAACGCGTTCGTGGGATCGAACAGCGTGCTGGTGTCCCCAGTCGATATCGGAGCGGGCGCGTTTGTGGCCGCCGGTTCCGCTGTCACCCAGGATGTTCCCCCAGCCGCGCTAGCCGTGGCCAGGGGGCGGCAACACAATTCCGAGGGTTGGGTGCACTCGCGCCGTCCTGGCTCAGCAGCTAGCCGAGCAGCGGCGCAAGCCGAGCCAACCGTCGATTCGGACAGCGAAAACTAGGAAGGCTTAGGCAACCAGTGACCAGCTCGAAGGAAATCACCAACAAGCACCTGATGTTGTGTACGGGTCGCGCCTACCCTGAGTTGGCTCAGGAAGTGGCCGACCTAATGGACACCAAGCTCACCCCGGCCAACATCATCAGCTACGCCAACTCTGAGATCTATGTTCGGTTCCAGGATTCGGTGCGCGGCAGCGACGTCTTCGTCATCCAGTCGTACCCGGCGCCGGTCAACGAATGGATCATGGAGCAGCTGATCATGGTGGATGCGCTGAAACGAGCCTCCGCCAAGCGGATCACCGTGGTCGCGCCCTTCTACCCCTATGCGCGCCAAGACAAGAAACATCTGGGGCGCGAACCAATCTCGGCCAGGCTGATGGCCGACCTGTTCAAGGCCGCTGGCGCCCACCGCATGATGTCGGTGGACCTGCACGCTGGCCAGATTCAGGGCTTCTTCGACGGCCCGGTTGACCATCTGTGGGGACTGCCGGTACTCGCGGACTATGTTGGCCGCAAGTACGCCGACGAAGAGTTGACCATCGTCTCGCCCGACTCCGGCCGGGTCCGGCTCGCGGATAAGTGGACCGACACCCTGAACTGCGGCCTAGCAATCGTCCACAAGCGCCGGGATCATTCCAAAGCGAACACCGTTTCGGTGCGGGAGGTCGTCGGCGACGTCGAGGGCAAGGTCTGTGTGCTGGTTGACGACATGATCGACACCGCTGGCACCATCGCCCAGGCTGCCGAGGCGCTGCTAGAGCGGGGAGCGAGTCGGGTGGTCGCGGCCGCTACGCACGCCGTGTTCTCGGGGCCAGCCGCCCAACGGCTCAACGATTCCGGCATGGAAGAGATCATCGTCACCAACACGCTGCCGATCCAGACCGAGGAGCCGATCAAGAACCTGACAGTGCTGTCCATCGCCCCGTTGCTCGCGAAGGCTATCAGTGAGGTTTTCCGGGACGGTTCGGTCACCTCGCTGTTCAACGGCGAGGCATAACTGGCCAGATCAGGCCGAGGGGAAGTCGCGAACCGGGGGTAGTTTCCGGTAACATTTCCCGCGCGCCTGGCGAGGGATCATCCGATCCGTTATCGACAAGCTATCTCGCTCGGCATTGCTATGAAGTAAGAAGGAGTGAGACATGGCTGACGCTCAGCTTAAGGCGACGAAGCGCACCGAATTTGGTAAGGGAGCCGCTCGCCGCACCCGCCGCAGCGGCCTTATCCCAGCAGTGGTTTACGGCCACGGCATTGATCCGATCCACGTAGTGCTGCCCAGTCGGGAAACCACCCTGGTGCTACGCAACGCGAACGCGCTACTGGAGATCGCTATCGAAGGCGAGAAGAAGCCGATCATGGCTATCGCCAAGCAGGTGCAGCGCGATCCGTTGAGCAACAACTTGGACCACGTAGATCTGCTGCTGGTGCGCGAAGGCCAGAAGGTTACCGTCGAGGTTTCCCTGTCGTTCGTGGGCGAGGCGCCGCGCGATGCGATGGTCAACACCGACATCAACGTGCTGGCCGTCGAGGCCCCGGTCATCAACATCCCCTCCGAGATCGAAGTTTCGCTTGAGGGCATGGAGATTGGCGACTCGATCCTGGTCGGCGACCTGAAGCTGCCCGAAGGTGTCAGCACCTCGGTCGACCCGGAGACCCTGGTGGTCAACATCGTGCCGCCGCCGACCGTCCAGCTGGAGGCCGAGGAAGAGCCTGCCGAGGAAACCGAAGAGGCTGCCGAGGAAGCCGAAGAGGAAGCTGACGACGCCGAGTAATGACGACGTTGCTAGTGGTCGGGCTCGGGAATCCGGGCCCGACCTATGCGCCGACGCGGCATAACGTCGGCTTCCTGGCCCTCGACGATCTGGCGGATCGCCTGGGGGCCAGTTTTTCGCCTGCCGTCAGATTCCACGGTTCGGTGGCGACGGCACACCTGCCGCCGACGCCAGGCAAGGACCCGGTGCGGCTCGTCCTGGCCAAGCCCAGCACATTCATGAACGCCTCCGGGCAGTGCGTCGGCGCACTCGCGGCGTTCTACAAGATCGAGCCGCCGCAGCTCGTCGTCGTGCACGACGAGTTGGATCTAGAGCCGGGCCAGCTGCGGATCAAGTTCGGCGGCGGCGACAACGGCCACAACGGCCTGAAATCGATCCGGCAGCACCTAGGCACCGGCGAATTCACGCGGATACGGATCGGCATCGGTCGGCCGCCCGGCCGTCAGCCAGCCTCGGACTATGTGCTGGCCAAGGTTAGCCCCAAGGGCTTCGATGAGCTGTTGCTCGCGGCCGCCGTCGCGGCTGATGCGGTCGAATATTTCGCTGCCAACGATTTGGTCAGCGCCCAGAATCGGTTCAACAGTTAGTAGCCAGAGTTGACTGAGACCTATGGTGGCGGTGTGAAACTGCCCGGCCTGTTGGCCTCGCTAGAGGCCGACGACGCTATCCGTGAAATCCTCGCTGCTGCCCGGCGTCCTGCCGGATCAGCGCAGGATGTCTCGTGCCCAACCCAGTTCTTCCCGACGCTGACCGCGCTGTTAGCGGCCGGGTCCGGGCGTACGATCCTGCTCGTCACCTCTACCTATCGGGAGGCCGAACGGCTAACCGCAGCGGTGGCCGGGGCGCTAGGCGAGCAGGCGGTCGCCTACTATCCCGCCTGGGAAACCCTGCCGCACGAGCGGCTCTCGCCGCGCCCCGACACGGTAGGCAGACGGCTGACGGTGCTGCGGCGGCTGGCCGGACAGGACGCTGCACCTGCGCCCAACGTCGTGGTGGCGCCGGTGCGTTCGCTGCTGCAACCCCAGGTCAAGGACCTGGCACAGATGCAGCCGGTGATGCTTCGTGCGGGGGAGTCGTATGAGTTCACCGAGGTGCTCGAGTCGCTGGTGGCGGCCGCTTACCATCGTGTCGACCTGGTGGAGCGGCGCGGCGAGTTCGCCGTGCGCGGCGGCATCATCGACGTTTTCCCGCCCACGGCCGAGCACCCCGTCAGGATCGACTTCTTCGGCGACGAGATCGACGAGATCCGCTCCTTCAGTGTGGCCGATCAACGTTCTCTTGGCGACCAGCTGAGCGAGGTGGTGGCCGCCCCGTGCCGGGAGTTGCTGCTGACCGACGCGGTGCGCGCCCGGGCCCGCGCACTGCAACGCGAGCATCCCGAATTGGCTGAAATGCTGGAGCGAATCGCCCAGGGCCACGCCGTCGACGGCATGGAGGCGCTGATCCCGGTGCTGGTGACTGGGCTGGAGTTGCTGGTGGACGTGCTGCCAGCCAACTCGATCGTGCTGGTGGCCTCGCCGGAGCTGGTGCGGGCCCGCTCACACGAGCTGGTACAAACCAGCGAGGAGTTCCTGCACGCCAGTTGGGCGGCCGCGGCCGGGGGAGGTCGCTCGCCGATCGATCTGGGGGCCTCGTCGTACTGGGAGTATGCCGATGTGCGCGCTCATGCGCTGCAGCTGGGGCATCGTTGGTGGACGATGTCGCCATTCGCCGCCGACGAGCTGGCCGAGGAGGAGCGCGACACCGCGCAGCGGCTCGCCGTCGCCGCGCCCCCGAAGTTGAGCGGCGACCCAGCAGCCGCGCTGGCTCACGTGCAGGCATCGCTGGCGGCGGGCAACCGGGTGGTGCTGGCCGCAGAGGGCAGGGGCCTGGCGCAGCGACTGGTGGAGCTGTTGGCTGATGGCGGGATCGCGGCGGAGCTAAGCGACCTGGCGGCTGAACCGAAGCCTGGCGTCGCCCAGGTCGCGGTGACCACGCTGCGGCCCGGCTGGTTGGCCGAAGCGGCTGGCGTCGAACTGTTGACCACTGCTGAACTGGCCGAACAGTCCCCGCGGGAGCGGGCCCGAGGCAAGCTGCCGAGCCGCCGCCGTAACCAGATCGAGCCGTTGGAGCTGCGGGCCGGCGACCCGATTGTCCACGAGGCGCACGGCGTCGGTCGATTCGTCGAGCTGATGCAACGCGAAGTCCAGGGTGCGGCCAGGGAATACCTGGTCATCGAATACGCGCCCAGCAAACGGGGGCAGCCCCGCGACCGGCTATTCGTCCCCATGGATCAGCTGGATCAACTATCTCGTTACGTCGGTGCCGAGTCGCCGGTGCTGGACAAGATGGGCGGCGCCGACTGGGCCAGGCGCAAGGCCAAGGCCCGCAAAGCGGTACGGGAAATCTCGGCCGAGCTGATAAAGCTCTATGCCGCCCGGCAAGCCACCAAGGGCCACCAGTTCGGCCCGGACAGCGCCTGGCAACGCGAAATGGAAGACGCGTTCAGCTACGTCGAGACCGCCGATCAGCTGGCGGCCATCGCCGACGTCAAGGCCGACATGGAGAAGGTCACGCCGATGGATCGGCTGATCTGTGGCGACGTGGGCTACGGCAAGACCGAGATCGCCGTCCGGGCGGCGTTCAAGGCGGTGCAGGACGGCAAGCAGGTAGCGGTGCTGGTGCCCACCACCCTGCTGGTGACTCAGCACTACCAGACCTTCGCCTCTCGCTACGCCGGTTTCCCGGTGCGGGTGGCGCAATTGTCGAGGTTCCAGACGGCGGCGCAGGCCAACCAGATCATCGACGAGCTGGCCCGCGGCAAGATCGACATCATCATCGGCACGCACCGGTTGCTAAGCGAGTCGATCCAGTTCAAGGATCTTGGCCTGGTCATCATTGACGAGGAGCAACGCTTCGGCGTCGAGCATAAGGAACGGCTCAAGCAACTGCGGGTGAACGTCGACGTGCTGGCGATGAGCGCCACGCCGATTCCGCGCACCCTGGAGACCGCAGTGACCGGGATCCGTGAGATGAGTGTGATTGCGACCGCGCCGGAGGAGCGCCACCCGGTGCTGACTTTTGTGGGGCCCTACGACCCGGCTCAGGTGCGGGCCGCGATCCGCCGGGAACTGGCCCGGGAGGGCCAGGTGTTCTTCGTCCACAACCGGGTACACAGCATTGAAAAGACCGCCGCCAGCCTGCGGGAACTGGTGCCAGAAGCGCGGATCGTGACCGCGCACGGGCAGATGAGCGAGGCGCGGCTAGAAGAAGTCATGCGCGACTTCTGGGAGCGGCGGGCCGACGTGCTCGTCTCGACCACCATCGTGGAGGCCGGGCTAGACATCTCCACTGCAAACACCCTCATCGTCGACCGATCCGACGTGTTGGGCCTGTCGCAGCTACACCAGTTGCGGGGCCGGGTCGGGCGTTCGATGGAGCGCGGCTACGCCTACTTCTTCTATCCGCCGGACAAGCCCATGACCGAGGCGTCGCACGAGCGGCTGGCAACGATGGCCACGCACGCCAATCTGGGCGCAGGTATGGCCATCGCCATGCGCGATTTGGAGTTGCGCGGGGCTGGCAATTTGTTGGGCGAGGAGCAGTCTGGGCACATCGCCGACGTGGGCTTCGACATGTATCTGCGGCTGGTTGGCGAGGCCGTGGCGAACTATCGCGGCGAGGATACCGCCCCGGAGCCGCCGATCCGGCTAGAGCTGCCGGTGACAGCCCACCTGCCACAGCAGTACGTGCCCTCCGAGCGGCTGCGGCTGGAGATGTACAAGCAGATCGCGTTGATCCGCACCACCGAAGACCTGGCTAGCCTGCGCGCCGAGTTGGTGGATCGCTATGGCGAGCCGCCCGAAGAGGTCGAAAACCTGCTGCGGGTAGCCCAGCTGCGTAACTCTTGCCGCACCTACGGACTGACCGAGGTGGTGGTGCAGGGCAAGAACCTGCGCTTCGCCCCAGTCGAGTTGCCGCAGTCGCGGCAGCTGCGGCTGCAGCGGCTGTATCCGGGTGCCGTGCTGAAGAAATCCCCGCCGCTGTTGCTGCTGCCCAAGCCCGAGGATGACGTACTCGGCTTCGTTGCCGCGGCGATGCGGGCTCTGTTCGCCAACTAGGCGCCAGGCGGGCCGTTGCCGCGGCTGGCGGGTATTCGGTTGGGGATGAGAAGCCTTAGCTAACTTAGCGACACCATGTCTCTATCTTGACTTGCCTGCCCCTGTCTCCTAATCTTAGGGACAGGTAGTCGCAAAGGAGTGTCATGGAAAAAGTCTTGTACCGGTTGGCCATCGTCTGGGTGGTTGTTGGATTGGTCGGCGGCGTGTTCTACCGCGAGGTAACCAAGTACTTTGCCTACGAAGGGGACACCCAGCTGTCGGGCATTCACGTCCACGCGCTGGTGTTCGGCTTCATTTTCTCGCTGGTGGTGCTGACGATGGAACGCAGCTTCCAGCTGTCGCAGTCGCGGCTGTTCAAGCCCTTCCTGTGGACCTGGACCATCGGGGCTGCCCTGACCACGGTCATGTTTGGCTGGCATGGCATGTTGCAGGTGACTGGCTCGCCGCTTGCCGGTAGCGCGATGATCGCGGGCATCGCCGGGATTGGACATCTAGTCTTGACCGTCGGTTTCTTGCTGTTCTTGCTGGCCTTGCGGCAGCGCCTCAACGCAGGGGCCGACCAGGCGCAGCAGTGAATAATCGCTGGCGGGCACTTGGCGTCTTAGCCTTCGGGCTGGGGCTGGTGATCCTCGACGGCACCATCGTCGGGGTATCGCTGCCCGCCATCCTGGCCGACCTGAACCTCAGTCTTACCGAAGGCCAATGGATCAACTCGCTGTATTCCGTCGTCTTCGCTGCCCTGCTGCTCGTAGCGGGCTGGCTGGGGGATCGGGTCGGCCGCCGCACCGTCTTTCTGGCAGGTCTGCTGATTCTGGGGATTGGCTCTGCGCTGGCCGGGCTGGCCGCGGACGCTGGGCTGCTGATTGCCGCCCGGGCTGTGCAGGGAGTAGGCGGCTCGCTGGTGCTGCCCTCGTCGCTTTCCACCACCAGCTCCATGTTTCGGGGTAGGGAGCGGGCCGTGGCCTTCGGTATCTGGGGCTCGGTGATGTCGGGCATGGCCGCCATCGGCCCGCTGCTGGGCGGCTGGATTACCGGGGCCTACAGCTGGCCGTTGATTTTCTGGATCAACGTGCCGTTGGTGGTCGGGTTGGTCATCCTCGCGCTGCTGTGGGTGCCACAGACCGGCGGCGGCGCCAAGCCCGGATTCGACGTTGTTGGCCTGCTGCTCGGCGGCCTCGGTGCCGGCGCCGTGGTCTTCGGCCTGATCGAGGCCACCAGCCTGGGCTGGTGGCAGCCCAAGGCACCGCTGGTGATCGGCGGCTGGCAGTGGGCAGCTCCCGTCTCGGCAGTGCCCATATTCATCGCGGGCGGGCTGTTACTGCTGAGCGTTTTCGGCTGGTGGGAGCTACGCCGCGCCCATCGCGGGCTAAGCGTCCTGCTGCACATCGAACTATTCCGGCTGCCGTCGTTTCGCTGGGGCAACTTGGCCGGGGTGCTGATCTTCGCCGGCGAGTTCGGGTTGATCTTCGTGCTGCCGCTGTTCCTTATTCGGGCAGGCGGCCTGTCGCCAATACAGGCTGGACTAGTGCTATCTGCGCTGGCGGTAGGGGCGCTGGTGGCTGGCTTGAGTGCCCGTATGCTTGCCGACTGGCTGGGCACCGTGCGGCTAATCCGACTTGGCCTGGCGTTAGAGGTCGTCGGGGTTTTGCTCGCGTTCGTCTTGTTGGGTTTCGGCCCACTGCTGCTGGCCGCAGCTCTGGTGATCTACGGCGTCGGCCTTGGGCTGGCCTCGGCCCAGCTCACCTCGACGGTGCTGGCGCAGGTGCCGTTGGAGTTGATGGGATCGGCGTCGGGGACGCAAAGCACACTGCGGCAACTGGGCTCTGCGCTGGGCGTGGCGTTCAGCGGTGGCGTGCTCGGCAGCTTCGTGGGCGACGAGGTGATGACCGCGCCGGTGGCAGCTTTCAGCGCGGGCGCGCAGACCGCCATCGCGGGGGCATCACTGCTGCTCGCGGTTGGCTTCGGCGTCACGTTGCTATTGCCGCGAGATGTCGACCTAGTTGAGTCGGCTAATCCGGCCTAGTCTGGGTAGACTGGCCTCGATTCTTCGGAAGGAAACTCACCGTCATGAAGTTTGCCCGCCTCGCATTGGCAGTCGCGACCATCGCCGCACTCGCGGCTTGTACTCCATCGCCGAAGATCGCCGCCACCGTCGGCGATACCGTCATCACCACCGATCAGGTGGAACGAGTCATTGCGGGCTGCGAGCGGGCGGCACAGGTGAAGCTTCCCGCCGCCAAGGTCATCAACAACCTGGCTGTGCTGGACATTTTCACCACGATCGTCGAGGAGCACACCGGTAGCACCGAAGCCATCTCCGACGACGCAATCAAACAAATCCTGGGATCCTCGCCCGAGGCGGCCGTGGCCTGGCAAGACGAAGACTGCTCGGTCTACGTCAAGGCCGTCGGTGCCCAGATGATCGCGGTACAGCTGGTGCCGCCGGATATCCTGCAGGCAGGCATCGAGGGCGCAAAGGTGCAAATCAATCCTCGCTATGGCACCTGGGACCCCGCCGTAGGCGTAGCCGGAACCGGGTCGCTGTCGACGACGCCCTGAGAACCGTGACTGATGAACTGTCCAGACTGCGGGAAATCATGGCGCGGCTGCGCGTCGAGTGCCCGTGGGATGCCAAGCAAACCCATCGCAGCCTGCTTAGCTACCTGATCGAGGAGACCTGCGAGGTAGTGGACGCGGTTGAGGCTGGCTCCGACGCTGAACTGGTCGAGGAATTGGGCGATTTGTTGTTGCAGATCTACTTCCACAGCCAGATAGCCAGCGAGGACGATCGCTTCGATCTCGACGATGTGGCGCGCGGGATCTCCGACAAGCTCGTTCACCGTCACCCGCACGTGTTCGCCGCGGCGGAAACACCTGCTGACGTGCACCTGCTGTGGGAAGCGCGGAAACGAGAAGAAAAAGGGCGCACCTCCTCGCTGGACGGCATCGCCGAGTCGATGAGTTCGTTGGCCCGTGCCTACAAAGTGATTTCGCGTGCCCGGGCGCATGGCGTCGAAGTAGCCCTGCCCGACGACAACGTGACCGAGGCTGAGGTAGGCGATCAGATCATTGCACTGGTGGCTAGGGCGCAGGCGAGTGGGCTCGACCCCGACGCCGCCACCAGAGACGCGGTGCGGCGGCTTTCGGCTCGGATTCGGCAAGCAGAAGCAGCCGCAGACTGACCTGCGGCAAATACTCGCGGGTGCCCGTTACACCCGCCCACTTCGTTGGATAGGCTGGAGGGTGCACGACACGTTCTTGGAAAGGAACAACATGGCATCCATCGACTTCATCGACGCCCGCGAGGTTCTTGATTCGCGCGGCAACCCCACCGTCGAGGTGGAGGTTCAGCTAGATTCTGGCGCGGCCGGGCGCGCCATTGTTCCCTCCGGCGCTTCGACCGGCGCCTTTGAGGCCGTCGAACTTCGCGACGGTGACAAGTCACGCTACGGCGGCAAGGGCGTCCTGACCGCTGTTGCGAACGTCGCCGACGTGATCGCCGACGAACTGGTTGGCTTCGAGGCCGATCAGCAGCGCGGCATCGACCTGGCGATGATCGAGCTCGACGGCACCCCCAACAAAGCCAAGCTCGGCGCCAACGCCATCCTCGGAGTTTCGCTGGCCGTTGCCCACGCAGCCGCTGACGAGGCGGAACTGCCGCTGTACAAGTACGTTGGTGGCCCCAACGCCCACGTCCTGCCGGTGCCGATGATGAACATCCTCAACGGCGGTTCACATGCCGACTCCAACGTCGACATTCAGGAATTCATGATCGCCCCGATTGGCGCCGAAAGCTTCGCCGAGGCGCTGGAAATGGGTGCCGGGGTTTACCACGCGCTAAAGAAGGTGCTTCACGACCGCGGCCTGTCCACCGGCCTCGGCGACGAGGGCGGCTTTGCGCCGAACCTGGAAAGCAACCGCGCCGCCCTTGACCTGATTCTGGAGGCCATCAAGGCGGCCGGCTACGAGCCGGGCAAGCAGGTTGCGCTCGCGCTTGATGTCGCGGCCAGCGAGTTCTACTCCGACGGCAGCTACGCCTTCGAGGGCGAGCAGAAGTCTGCCGACCAGATGGTCGACTACTACGCCGAACTGGTCGCGAGCTACCCGCTGGTCTCCATCGAGGATCCGCTGAACGAGGACGACTGGGACGGCTGGAGCGCGATGACTGCCCGCCTGGGTGACAAGATCCAGATCGTTGGCGACGACCTACTCGTCACCAACGTCGAACGGTTGCAGCGTGGTATCGACACCAAGGCTGCCAACGCGCTGCTGGTGAAGGTGAACCAGATTGGCTCGCTGAGTGAAACCATCGACGCGGTCGAGTTGGCTCACCGCAACGGCTTCAGCACCATGATGAGCCACCGCTCCGGCGAGACCGAGGACACCACCATCGCCGATCTCGTCGTCGCCCTTGGCTGCGGCCAGATCAAGTCCGGTGCCCCGGCCCGTACCGACCGGGTGGCCAAGTACAACCAGCTGCTGCGCATCGAGCAGGACCTGGACGAAGCGGCCAGCTACGCCGGACGTTCCGCGTTCCCGCGTTTCCAGGGCTGATCCCAGCCAGTTATCCGTCACACTGGATGAATGGCTAGAAAGACACCGAGCAGCGGTCCGGGGCGTGGCAAACCACGCTCGCGGGCCGCTGCTCGTCCCGGTGGGCGAACAGAGCGGAGCCGGCCACGGCGCAGCCCAGCCGCTGAGCCTAGCCAGCCAACTCCGTCGCCAGCGTCTGCCCGGCGTTTCATTGGCGGAATGACGTGGCGGCTGTTCGTGCTGTTTGCCGTAGTGGCAGCCCTCGGCGTGACGCTGACACAGGGGCTGCGGGTGTATTTCAGCCAAGCCCAAGAAATAGCTGAGGTGCGGGCACAGATCGAGACCCAGCGTGCAGAGATCGAGCGCATCAACGACGAGCTCACCCGTTGGGACGATCCCGCCTACGTGGAGGCGCAAGCCAGGGAGCGGCTCGGCTGGGTGATGCCGGGCGAGACGGGCTACCGGGTGATCGGCCTCGATGGCGAACCCATCGGCGGCGATTCGACGGTGTTTGGGCAAGCCGAGCCAACTGGGCTGTGGTGGGAACGCATGTGGGGTTCGATGGCTATCGCCGATCAACCCGCCGAGCATGTTGCTGCCGAAACCGAACAACCAGCCGAAGACCCAGCCGAAAAGCCGACGGAAACCGATTCCTCGGCGACTGAAACCGATGAGTGATATTCCGACAGCCGAAGATCTGGCGATCGTCGCCCAGCAGCTTGGGCGTCGCCCCCGTAGCGTGGTAGCGATCGCTTGGCGCTGCGCCTGCGGGCACCCCGGGGTAACCAAGACCGCGCCCCGGCTGGACGACGGCACCCCGTTCCCGACCACCTACTACCTGACCAACCCGCGCGCCATCGTGGGCTGTTCGGCGCTGGAAGCCGACGGGGTCATGGTCGAATACAACGCCCGCTTGGCTGACGATGCAGAGTTTGCGGCGCAATATCGGGCCGCCCACGACGCTTACCTGGCTGATCGGGCCGAGTTGGGAGACGTCCCCGAAATCGCCGGTTTCTCGGCGGGCGGAATGCCGGATCGCATCAAGTGTCTGCACGCACTGGTGGCGCACAGCCTGGCGGTTGGCCCCGGCGTCAACCCGGTGGGCGACGAGATTGTTGAACGACTGGGTGACCTGTGTGGCCACCCCTGCCAGTTGGAGACCACATGAGTACCATCGCTGCCATCGACTGCGGCACCAACTCGGTTCGGCTGCTAGTGCTGCGCGAGGGCGGCGAGGAGCTGGTACGCGAAACCAGGCTGGCGCGGCTCGGCCAGGGTGTCGACGCGACGGGCACGCTGCACCCCGATGCGCTGCGACGGGTTTTCGCCGTGTGCGACGAATATGCCGAGATAACCAGGCAGCTTGGGGTTGAGCGGCTGCGTTTCGTGGCCACCTCGGCGGCCCGGGACGCCACGAATCGAGATGACTTTTTCGCCGGGGTGCGGCAACGCCTGGGCGTGGCCGTCGATGTCATCTCTGGTGACGAGGAGGCCCGGCTGACCGCGTCAGGTGTGTTGAGCGGGATTTCCGCTGCGCTGCCCGCCTTGGTCATCGACATTGGCGGCGGTTCCACCGAGCTGGTGCTGGTCGCTGCCGACGGCAGCATCAGTAACCGCATCAGCCTAGATATCGGATCAGTGCGAATAACCGAACGCTTCCTGCAAACCGATCCCGCCACGCTGCCGGAGCAACTAGCCGCGCGCCAATACGTCGGCCAGCTGCTCGACCAGGCTGGGTTCGACTACACCGAGGTGTGCACCTGCATCGGTGTGGCGGGCACCGTGACCTCCATGGCGGCGACCGTTTTGGGGCTGACCGAATACTCGCGCGAGGCCGTTCACGGATCGTGGCTGGCCCGCGAGCATATCGAGCAGATATCCAGCGCCTGGCTTGGTAAAACCGCAGCTGAGATCGCGGCGGAACCACTGATTCAGCCACTGCGGGCCGAGGTCATTGGCGGCGGGTCGCTGATCTTGGACGAAATCAGTCGCCGCGTTCCCGGCGGAAGCGTGTTGGTGAGTGAAACCGACATCCTGGACGGCATTGCGTTGGAGATGTTGCGCTAACCTGCGGTGGTAGGCCCTCGTAGCCCAATTGGCAGAGGCAAGCGGCTTAAACCCGCTTCAGTACGGGTTCGAGTCCCGTCGGGGG
>PDSD01000033.1 GCA_002748325.1 Arachnia propionica
CCGTGGAATGTTGATGTCGCACAGCATTCGAGCGAAATCAAGCGAGTCGATGGCCATTGCCTCCTCGGCTCGATCGATGTTGATGCCGTAGGCAGCAATGAAGCTGTCGAGCATGTCGAACTCATCGCAAGGCTTACCATCCAGCTCCACAATGACCCCGTTGTCGATCTTGATGGAGGGCTTGGGATCGTTCGGGCTGTCCATCGCAATCAAGCCGACTTCCGGCCACTCGGTGACGAAACCGTCTTGGTTAACCGGTCGCTCGCTGAGAGTTTGGAATCTCTTTGATTTCACGGTGAACTCCTAGATGTAGGGAGTTGTGACCGAGGCGGCCGGCCCAGCGAGGGCACAAAGTAGTTGCTTGCCGACTTCGCGAGAAGCAATGATGGCCTGCCGCACCGCACCCGAGTCACCGCTGAAGAACGAGATCACCTCGTTGGAGTAGCTGGTTCCTGCTGCCGGGCTGGCGTAGCCG
This sequence comes from Arachnia propionica, assembly GCA_002748325.1. Lineage (GTDB taxonomy): Bacteria > Actinomycetota > Actinomycetes > Propionibacteriales > Propionibacteriaceae > Arachnia > Arachnia propionica_A. The sequence continues at coordinate 476 of PDSD01000033.1, forward strand.
ATCACATCAATGGTTGAGGCTTTCACCGCAGTGTCAGCTAGCATCACGCCAATGGCGGCTGGTGCCCCCACCGTGATGCCGAAGCTCTTTCCCAGCGGTGCGCCGAAAGCCTTGTTGAGCGCATGGCTAGCCCGTGCCGTGTACTGGAATTCTAGATGGCCCGCATCATTGGCGTAGACATCACCGAACGTGCGATCAAGTTCTTCCAAGGCGACCTCAATCGCGCGACGGCAATCCGATACGTCCTCGGCGCCAAAGACGATCAGTGAGCCGTGGCCTGCCCCGCCTTTGGTGTCGCGAGGCAGTTCAATGGTGAGCACCTCGCAGTTGGTCGCTTTGACGGCTTCATCAGCCGCAAAGATCTGCGGGCCTGCCCCGGTGCGAGCGCCCAAGATGCCGATGGAACGGTACTTGGTGTCCGTTTTCATCATTTCTTGTAGCTGCGGGTCAACATTGGCTATGACTAGCCCGATAGTGTCGCCCAGGGGGTTGATGCCCACGAATTCGGTCATTGCGGGGCTGTTGGCTGTGGCGGCAGCAGCCGGCGCAGCGGGTGCCGTGTCCGACGGGGCAGCGTCGCTGCCCATGCGCCGGGTTACCTCGGCTAGTACTTGGTTGATGAGTTCCTCTGACATAGTGCGGTCCTCACTTTGCTGGCTTAGGCAGAATTGCTTCGACGTCGTTGTGCGGCCTGGGGATCACGTGAACGCTTACTAGTTCACCGACTCGACTGGCTGCGGCAGCACCTGCATCCGCTGCCGCCTTCACTGCGCCAACGTCGCCTCGTACCATGACGGTGACGAAACCCGCACCGATCTTTTCGCTTCCCATGAGTTGCACGTTGGCGGATTTGACCATGGCATCAGCTGCCTCAACTGCACCAACGAATCCTCTTGTTTCGACCATGCCAAGCGCTTGCTGCATCCTGACTCCTTTGTCTTGGGTCGGCGTTGACCCTGGTTGGTTGTATTCACCATAAGCCGAACTCCCGTACACGGAAGCGGCGACTTGTTACACAATCTTGCTGTCAGCTGTTGTGATTGTGGCGCTAGCTCATTACCGTTGATGTTCATAGGAAGGACACCGGTGTCATGGAAGCTCCGATCAAACAGATGGAAGCTCCAGCCAAGCAGCGCATAATCCAGGAATTTGTTCCTGGCAAACAAGTGACGTTGGCGCACATCATCGCCAGCCCGGATGATCGGTTGTACGCCAAAATCGGGCTGATGAGCGATGTCACGGGGGCGGTTGGTGTCTTGACGCTCACCCCTGGCGAGTCGGCGGTGATCGCGGCAGACATCGCCACGAAAGCTTCAAACGTCGAACTAGGCTTCGTGGACAGGTTTTCCGGCTCGCTGCTGATTGTCGGCAAGCTAGCGGACGTGGAATCGGCAGTACGGGAGGTGGTGGAGACACTAGCCAACGTCCTTGGGTTTACCCCGACTGAATTGACCCGAACATGACGGCCGGTTCAGCTGCCCGGCGGGGGCCGCCGCGAATGAAAAAGACCATGCTGGTCGGCGGAGTTGGCGACGGTAAGACCACGTTTCGGCAGCAGTTGCTGGGGCAGGAAATTCGCTATGCCAAGACTCAGACGATGGATGTGGACCAGGGGATTCTGGACACCCCGGGAGAGTACCTGGAGCATGTACGTTTTCAGCGTGCCTTGCAGGTGGCCTCTTACGACGTTGAGTTGATCGTGTTGCTGCTGGAGGCTACCCGCGATCACTGCCGGATCCCGCCAAACTACGCGGCAGCGTTCAATGCAGACATCATCGGGGTCGTCACCAAGATCGACTTGGCGACGAGCACTCAAATCGCGGACGCTGAAGGGCAGTTGTGGCAGGCGGGTGCCAGAGCCGTTTTTCACGTCAACTGCCATAACGGGGCCGGGTTCGAGAAGGTGAGGCGGGAGCTATGGGCGTCATAGTAGGCGGCCCGGTAGGTGCCCACCTGAATTTGCGGCTGCTGGTCGACCTAGAGAAGTTGCAACAGATTCAGGACGAATTTGCTGCCGATACGGGGCTGGCGATGATCACTGTCGATGCGACGGGGACGCCAGTTACGGAACCATCGCAATTCAGTCCGTTGTGTCAGGTGCTGCGCAAGGATCCCAGGGTGCGGCGGTTGTGTTATTCCTGTGACGCTCACGGTGGACTACAGGCCGCCATCGACAAGCGGCCCTTTATTTACCAATGCCATGCTGGGCTGGTCGACTTTGCGGTGGCGATTACGACGGACAGCCACTACCTGGGCGCAGTGATGTGCGGTCAAGTGTTATTACGCGAGGGGCAAACAGAACTCAGCCGGATATCCGAGTCCTCTCGTGCTGATGTGGGGGCGGATGAGTTCGAGAATCTGTTTAGCCAAGCCAAGAAGATCGATCTCGCTAGGTTGAACCGGGCTGCCAGCGACATCGTTGAGTTGGTGAATTCCTCGTTGACTACTCGAACCAAAGTATCCACTCTCTCGGCACAGACTGGTCCGTGGTTCGGCCGGGTCGCGGATTCGCTTGCTGAGGCGGAGGCGCCGGCGCAGTCGCAGCTGGCCTCGCTGGCAACACGGGGCCCGCTGATCAAATTGCAGCCAGAGTTTCGGCAGATCGATAAGACGATGCCCAACCAGATCGCGCAGAATCTGCAGCGAGCGGATGTGGCTGCGAATTTCGAGCTGCTGGGGAACTATCTAGACAGGCTGCTGCCGCGCTGGAGTCAGAAGCTGCCCCGGTCGGCGCTAGGGGAGTTCGAGGACATGCTCATCGGCTTGGCTACCGGCGAGAGCGTCCAGTGTGGTCGTGATTTGTCGCAGCTGATCATCCGTAACCGCAACCGTCGCGACGTTCCCATGAACAGGTACGAGAGTCAGGTCTACTGCGAGCGGCTGCTGGTGCAGCTCCACAACTTGGTGGAGCCACAGCTGACTCCCAAAGAACGCACTATCGGAACGTTACTGAACGAAGTAGCCAAGGACCCCACCCGGTTTTTGACGCTACGGCGAGCCGCCGAGTTTTTGTTGCTGTCGGAGTCGCACTTCGCCCGCAAGTTCAAGGCGGCTACTGGGCAGAGCTTCATCTCCTACGTGACCGAAAAACGGCTGGAGCGGGCCAAGTTCATGTTGTTGCACACAGATAAGCCAGTGTTGAAAATCGCGGCCGAGCTGTGTTTTCAGCCAGTCAATTATTTTTCTCGGACATTCAAACGCCATGTTGGAGTGTCCCCGAGCGAATATCGTGCGAGAGGTAGGTAGGGCAGAAAATGAGACGTTTCACGGTTAGTACAGAGGTTCATTTTGGTGCTGGCGCGCTGGCGATGCTTGCTGACTACCGCGAGCTGCGCGTGTTTTTTGTTACGGACGAGTTTTTGGTGACGACGTCGTTTTGCCAGGAGGCCATCAGCTATTTGCCGAAAGCGATCGTCTTTTCCCAGGTGACTCAGGAGCCGTCGCGGCGAGTCATCAGCGATGGGTCCGCGCAGTACCTGGCGGCTGAGCCGGAGGTTGTCGTGGCTTATGGCGGCGGCTCAGTGATGGATGCTGCCAAGGCTATGCACCACGTTGCGTTAGAACTGGGGGAGGGGGCAGAGCACGGGATCATCGCGGTGCCCACAACCAGTGGCTCTGGCTCGGAAGTCACCTCATTCGCGGTGATTACAGACGAGCAGTCACAGCTGAAAGTGCCGATTGTTTCCCGAGACCTCGTCGCCAACGTCGCCATACTAGACCCCCAGGTGGTGGTGGGGTTGCCCGCCAAGACCACGGCTGATGCTGGCATGGATGTCCTGACGCATGCGCTCGAGTCCTATGTCTCGCTGGGTGCCAGCGATTTTTCCGATGCGCTGGCTGAGAAGGCCGTCAAGTTGGTGCTGGAACACCTGGTGCAGTGTTATCGTCACGGTGACGACCTAGTCGCCCGAACGCATATGCACAACGCAAGTTGTCTAGCCGCCATGGCGTTCGATAATGCTGGTTTGGGTATTGTCCACTCCCTAGCCCATGCCCTCGGTGGGCACTTTCCGGTTGCCCACGGGCGGTTGAACGCCATTTTGTTGCCGCATGTGGTCGCTTTTAATGCTGAGCATTCGCCCGTCGCGGCTGAAAGGTATACCGAGTTGGGGCGTCAGATCGCATCCCACGCTCGCGGCGAGGCCGCTATTGCCTGGCTGTTGAGCAAGCTGAAGGACATGAATCGGCAGTTAGACATTCCTGACCGCCTGGTAGCGGCGGGCATTCCGGCGCAGGAACTACGCCAACTGGTGCCAAGTTTGGCTGAAGCTGCACTGCACGACGGCTGTACCGCTACCAATCCGGTGCAGCCCAGCCAGGACGATCTAATCGGAATACTGATCAGGGCTAGCTAGGTTTGGGGCGGTTGGCTGCCTGACGACGCAGCGAGTCGATGTCCAGCCGGTCGTGCAGCGGCAGGTCGGGGTCGTTGGCCGCGTCCTCCCATGGGTCGTATGGGGCCTCGTAGCCCTCGTCGGCGAATCCCTGGGATGGATCGTATTTGTTGTGCAGTTCCCGACCAGAATCGCGGGCAACTTCGCCGCCCATGATCTCGTCGGGCAGGGCGGTCAGGACATCGTTTACGTAGCCCTCGGCCGCATCCGTCGTGCTAACCTCGCGCTGCTCGCGCTGCGACTGGAACCAGCGATAGTCCAACACCTCATGGAAGAACTGCGGCCGGTCGCGCTTGGCGTCCAGGTGGGGCGGAATCCGGCTGATGGCTGGCTCGAAAACCTCAAGTAGCCACTTGTGGGCTGCCACGCTCTCCGACGGGGAGCCTGGCAGCTTCGCCCGAAAGTAGTCCATGTCGTTTAGCAGCCGCCGGGCCTGATGTTCCTCGGTGTCCAGGCCGGTGAGCCGCATCAAGCGCCGCGAATGATGCCCGGCCTCGACCACCTTCGGCTGGATCCGAATGGTTCGGCCGTCGCTTGAGGTGTGGATATCGATTTCGGACACGTCAAAACCCATTGCGTTCAGGCGGCGCACGCGGCCCTCCAGCCGAGACATTTCGGTGCCAGAGAACTCCTCTACCCCGGTTAGCTCGTGCCACAGCGCGTGGTAGCGCTGCTCAATGGTTTCGACGAGCCGCTGTGGTTCCAACGATTCGTCCAGCAAGCCGCCGGTTTCGAGGTCGTTGAATTCGCCGAACAGGTTGACCGTCGCGATTTGCAGATCGTGTGCCCGCTGGCCATCGGTGAGTTGATCATGAAACTCACCGGTTTCGGCGTCCACCAGATAGGCGGCGAACTCGTCGGCGTCGCGGCGGAACAACACATTGGACAGGGACACATCGCCCCAGAAGTAGCCGCTGAGATGCAGTCTGGCTAACAGCGCCACCAACGCATCAATGAGGCGGTTGACGGTATTGGCTTTCACACCGGAATGGAACAGCGAGCGGTATGGCAGAGAGAACGGCAGATGCTTGGTGAGCAGAATCGGATCCAGCGGCTCGCCTGCGCTGGTGCGCCGCGCCAACACCACCCCAGCCGCTTCCACCGCAGGAATGTTGAGCCGCTTGAGCTCGGCCAACTGCCGGTACTCGTGGACTGCAGCCGCTTCCAGGATTTCCTTGGCTGCGAAAACCTGGTCTCCTACCTGGATGAATCGGACTACGTGCCGAGAGATACCGCGCGGTAGCGCCACCAAGTGAGAGGTTGGCCAGTCGACCAGCGGCAGATCCCAGGGCAGCCGCAGCAACCGGGCGTCGGTCCGGGCAGCTAAGAAACGGGGCATCTGGTCAGTCTAGTTCGCAAATTCGACGCGAGGTAGCACGAAAACCGGCGGGTCCCCAGGCAACCTGGGAACCCGCCGGAATTGATCTTGAACAGTTACTCGCTGAGCCGTTGCTCGGTCTTGTTGCTGAACACGTGAATGTGCGCGTCATCGGTGACCAGCCGGATCGTGCTGCCCTTGGCTGGGTGGCTGCCAGAGCCCACTCGGGCGATGATCTGCGGGGCATCTAGCTTCTCGTCATCGCTCAGGCCAGCCAGCGTGCCGTAGATGTAGGAGTCGGCTCCCAGCTCTTCGACCACTGCGACATCCACCGGGACGCCGGAGTCGTCTGGCGAGATTTCGAAATTCTCGGGGCGCACGCCGACGGTGACGGTCTTTTCGTCGCCGATCTTGTTCATCAATTCCCGGGACACCTTGATGGTGTAGTCGCCCAGCTGTAGGCCGCCCTCGACGACGTTGGCCACCATCAGGTTCATGGCCGGGGAACCGATGAAGCCTGCCACGAACAGGTTATTCGGGGTGTCGTATAGAGCCAGCGGCGAGTCGCACTGCTGCAGCAGGCCATCACGCATCACGGCCACCCGGTCGCCCATCGTCATTGCCTCGACCTGGTCGTGGGTGACGTAGACGGTGGTGACGCCGAGGCGGCGCTGTAGCGCCGCGATCTGGGTGCGGGTGGAGACGCGCAGCTTGGCGTCGAGGTTCGACAGCGGCTCGTCCATCAGGAACACCTGCGGCTGGCGAACGATCGCCCGGCCCATCGCGACGCGCTGGCGCTGACCGCCGGAGAGGGCCTTTGGCTTGCGGGCCAGGAAGTCTTCGAGGCCAAGCAGCTTGGCAGCCTCGGCTACGCGCTTTTCGCGCTCAGCCTTGGGCACATTCTGCATCTTCAGGGCGAAACCCATGTTGTCCGCCACGGTCATGTGCGGGTACAGGGCGTAGTTCTGGAAGACCATGGCGATATCGCGGTCCTTGGGCGGCAGGTCGGTGACGTCGCGGTCGCCGATGAAGATGTTGCCAGCGTTGACCTCTTCGAGGCCTGCCAACATCCGCAAGGATGTCGATTTGCCGCAGCCGGACGGGCCGACAAGAACCATGAATTCGCCATCTTCGATTTCTAGGTCGAGGCGATCCACAGCCGGGCGATCCGATCCGGGGTAGATGCGAGTTGCTTGACGATAGCTAACGGTGGCCATGCCACATTCCTTTCCACGGGCAGGTACGTGCCCGACGATCCGAGTGGATGGAAGCGGTTACTTCCAGTTGCTCAGTCTAGGCCATCGAACCGTGGCCCGACCAGCGAGTCCAGCTAACTGACGAAAGGACCCGCTGCGCATTCGCAGCGGGTCCTTTACGTAGCCTCGGTTGGCCTTAGTCGGTGAAGCCAGACGATGGGGGAACCGGGCCGTTAGGGCTGTGGGAAGGTGACGTTGAGAACCGCGGGTTCAGTCGCTTGATGACGATTTCGTCGGACTTAATAGAAAGCGGCTTATTGTCACCCCACTTGATTTGAATGGTGTGCTTGCCCGGCTCAGCCTTGTCAGGAATGGGGAACTTGAAGGTTCCGCGGCCCTTGTCGTTGACCTTAACGACGCCCAGCAGGATCGGGTCCGAGTGCAGCCACACCTGAACGCTCGTATTGGGTTCGAAACCGGACAAGGAGACGATAATCTCATCACCGCTGATGGTGACATCGACCTTCTCCTCACCCGTGCCTTCGGTTGCCGGGGCGCCTGGTGCGGTCGTCGTCGGCGCGGTCGTAGGAGCGGTCGTAGTTGGGGTAGCCGTCGGGCTCGGCGGAGTAGGCGTCGGCGTAGGCATCAGTGTTGGCGTTGGCGTTGGCGTCGGTGAGGGCACCGGCGTAGGCGTAGGCGTCGGCGTAGGCGTCTCAGTAATGACATCGCCGACGAGGCTGTCGCTCGCGTAGGTAGCCAGATTCATTACATAGACCGGACTGCCGTCGGCGAGCTTAGCGATGCCGAAACCAACATGAGTGATCTCGGGGTCATGTATCCGATCCTTCGGGCCTGAAGCGGCCTGATCCCAGCCAGCCAGCGCTTCGAGCAGACCCGCTTGACCAGCCGCCACGTTTTCGTCACTCTTCGTCGAACCCGCCGGGATGCGGTCTTGGTAAGAAGCAAGCGAGAGTGAGATCTGACCCGGGGTGTTGGTTCCGTCGCAGTGGCGAAGATCGCCAACGGACTTCATCTCAGCAGCTAGGGCGTCGGCGCATTCCTGGGCAACCTCATTGAGGGCAACCGCCATCTTCACTGGGCCAGCAGTAGTGCCACCAGGGTTAGGGGTGGTTCGCAACTCATTGAGCTTTATCAGTGTGTCCAAGCGATCCTGGTCCCACTGGTCGGCATGTGCGGGTGCAACCAGCGCCGCAAATGTCAAGGAAACGGCCACCAAGGCCGCCCAGATCGTCTTCTTCATTACGCTCCTCGGTGCAGTCACAACAACTGTTATAAATCTGCGTTACGGCATATTTGGCCACAACTGCGGAAAGTGTATCAGTTTTTCTGCTTGACGACAGTGTCGCGGATTTCCATTGCAAAGCTGCTGTGATATTGCGCAGCACGACTGCGCGCTGAAACCTCAATCGAAGCCGAAGCTGAGCAACGAAACGATGCTTGTGCAGCTCGATTGTCGGTTCGGTCGAGGCTGGCAACCGGCTATCATCTTCATCGTGGTAGACCCGGTAACCCCTGAAGAAACCCCGGAGGAAGCTCCGTGGTGGCAAGATGAGGGGCTGCCCTGGAAGAAAAAGCCGGAACGGGCCGACTATGCGATTTTGATCTGGTTCGCGGTTATCAGCATTTACAGCCTGATTTTGTTGCCGATGAGGGCATATTTCATTGCATCAGCTCCAGATATTTTGGCGATGATCTCCGGTTCTCGTTCTGCCACCGCGGCAAGTGGTGCCTGGGCTGGCGTTGGCCGTATGGAGCATTGGCCCTGGGTGCTGCTAATCAGCTCGGTTATGAGCGTGAAGTTTGACTGGGTTTATTGGTGGGCCGGGCTGCGGTGGGGGCGCGGCATGATTGAGGTCTGGGCGGGCCAGAGCAAGCGGGCCGCCAAGAACTATGAAAGGGCAGAGCGCTGGGCCGAGCGCCTCGGGCCGCTGGGATTCTTCGTGGCCTACATCCCGATTCCGCTGCCGCTCATGCAGGTGGTCTTCGTCCTTGCGGGCGCCACGAAGATGAGCCTGGCCCGATTCTTGATCTACGACTACATCGCCAGCACGCTCTGGCTGGTGGGCTACTTCGTCCTCGGCTGGCAGCTGGGGGAGCCCGTCGTCGCGGTGCTAGACAGCTACGCGAAGTTCGCTGGCTACGTGGCGATTGGCCTGATCATCGTCATCATCGTCTCGACGTTCGTTAAGTCGAAGGCCAAGAAAGACGGCTGAGGCTTCGGGCAGCTGCCTGCTGCCGCAGTGGAGCCCCCGGAGGGAGTCGAACCCTCGACCACTCGCTTACAAGGCGAGCGCTCTGGCCGCTGAGCTACGGAGGCGCGGTTCCCAATTGTGCCCGGGGAGCAGGGGATCACTCAAACTCGCGTCAGCGAGCACCAGCTGTCACATACATTTGCCCACTGCCGACGGCGGTGACGTGCTCGGCTGCGCCAATAAACGCGGCCTCGCCGCGCTCCAGCCGCAGCCGGTCGTTGGTTTCGCCGACTAGCTCGATGCTGCCGTCAATAGCTATGCAGATGCGGGCAGACTGTTCATCTGGCAGCTTGACGGCAGGGCCATGCATAGGTTGCACCAGCCAGACCTGGAACTCTTCGGTTGGCGTCTCGAAATGGTAGAGCCCATCGTGACCAGTCGCAGTCAAAACGGTCACATCCGTTGGCGTGAAATCGACCACCTCCAGCAGGCTGTCGACGTCGATGTGCTTGCTGGTTAGGCCGCCGCGCAACACGTTGTCCGAGTTGGCCATGACCTCGATCGCCGTGCCTCGCAGATAGGTGTGCATGACGCCAGTGGGCAGGAAGACCGCTTCGCCGGGTTCGAGGTGGAATCGGTGTAGTAGCAGTGCCGCCAGGATGCCGGGGTCACCTGGGAAATGCTCGTCAAGCTCGACGGCGGTTCGGGCGAAATCACCCACCCGGCCGGGCATATCAAGGCACCGCACCGCCGCGCTGACCACCTCCTCGACTAGGCCCTGATCTCGGTCCAGTGTGAGCACGCTGAGGAAAACTTGTTGCAGCGCCGGGGTCGTCTCGCGGGTCCACAGCGGGCGCATGATCGGTTCTAGCCGCTGCATCACTCCTAGGGCTTCAAACATGGAGACGGTCTCCCGCGGTGACCGGAAGCCGACCAGGCCGTCGAAAGCAGTCAAGGCCACGATTAGTTCCGGTTTGGGCCAATCGTCTTTGAAGCAACGGTCGGGTGCGTCGATCTCCTTTGCCTGCAGCGATTCGCGGGCATAACCCAACTCGGCCTGCTGCCTGGAAGGGTGGGCTTGCAAGCTAAGCGGCGTACCAGCGGACAAGAATTTGACCAGGTAGGGCAGGGTCACGCCGTACTGATCCAGATTCGCCTCGCCGAGCTGTTCGGGGTGAGCGCGCAAGTGCTCCGAAAGCGGGAGGGAGCCTGGCAGCAGGGAATCACCGAGCGGATGGGAACCAAACCAGTGCTCAGCGTATGGCTCCCCGTCGGGGTCGATCCGCAGGATCCCCGGGATCACATCGGTGGAACCCCAGTGGTATGAGCGGCGGGTACCGGCAATGGGAAACATCGGTGTTTCCGCTCCTTCCATCTGTTGTTGATGCATGTCTAGCTGACCCTCGTCAGCTTGGCAAGGCAGCTTGGCGATGAGCTGTAAATGACATGGTTGTTATTCCAGCCTATACTGGCACCCATGCCAGAATATCTTGCTGCGGCCGACGCTCAGCTCCTCGACTTCGAGGACAGCTGGTTCATCGCTGATGTGCCCAAGGAACAGGCCATCATGGAGCGGTTTGGCATCTCCTCGACGCAGTATTACCAGCGGCTGAATGCCTTGCTCGATTCCGAGGCGGCGCTGGCTTATCGGCCGCTGCTGGTCAAGCGGCTGCGCCGGCTCCGGTCGCAGCGGCAGGCATCTCGCACCGCCCGTCGGTTCTCCTCAGCGGGCTGAGCCCCGCCGCAGTTTCGCGATCACCCCAGGCAGTGGGCCATCGGCTGGCCGCCTCTTATAGCCGCCTGCTTCCAAGTCTGCCTGCACCTCAAAGATATTTGCCGACGCGCGGTCGCCGGTGCGCAGCCACGACCAGCCGGTGGCAACGGTGTACAGCGGTAGGAACGGCAGCCCGAGGCAAAACACGTATTGCCAAGCGTGCGCGCTCTCGTGCCGCATCACCTGCGGCTGGCGGCGCTCCAACTCCGCCAGCGTACGCCCCGGAATCAGCACCACATTGCCGATCGTCATGGCACCGGCGTTGAGCAGGGGCAGCGAGACTTGTTCGGCGATCACCAGGTCGTCGCGCCGATACATTTTTCCGCGGCCAAGATCCGCCAAGGCCAGGCCGAGTGGGGTGGACAGGTTGACGAGGTTGGCGACGGCTCGAAACGTGTGCAACAGCATGATGACCCCTCTGGCAAAACACCTAGCTGTCTTCACTGTAGTGGGCGCTGCGGCACCAGCCGCAGCCTTTGCACTCTCGTGGTCAGAGTGCTAAGAATGGACTAGCACTCGCTGAGCGCGAGTGCTACCCAGCTCGCAGGTGAGGCGTGAGCCGTCCGTCGCGGGCACTTTCGTGAGTTGGGGCACATGTTAGAACCAAAATTGGGGCGCTGCCCCACTGACGGGAGGACTCCCGAACCACAATGGCAAAGCTAATTGAATTCAACGAAGAGGCCCGGCGCGGGCTGGAGCGGGGCATGAACATCCTCGCCGACGCCGTCCGGGTCACCCTCGGGCCGAAGGGTCGCAACGTTGTCTTGGAGAAGAAGTGGGGCGCCCCCACGATCACCAACGACGGCGTCTCGATCGCCAAGGAGATTGAGCTAGAGGATCCGTACGAGAAGATCGGCGCGGAACTCGTCAAGGAAGTCGCGAAGAAGACCGACGACATCGCCGGTGACGGCACCACCACCGCCACCGTCGTGGCGCAGGCCATGGTTCGCGAGGGGCTGCGCAACGTGGCCGCTGGCGCGAACCCGATGGGCCTCAAGCGCGGCATCGAGCGGGCCGTCGCCATCATCAGCGACGAGCTGCTGCGGCTGGCCGTCGACGTCGAGACCAAGGAGCAGATCGCTGCCACCGCGTCCATCTCGGCTGCTGACACCATGGTCGGCGACAAGATCGCCGAGGCTATGGACAAGGTCGGCAAGGAAGGCGTCATCACCGTCGAGGAGTCCAATACCTTCGGGCTGGACCTCGAAATGACCGAGGGCATGCGCTTCGACAAGGGCTACATTTCGCCCTACTTCGTCACCGACACCGAGCGCATGGAGGCCGTCCTGGACGACCCCTACGTGCTGATCGTCAACTCCAAGGTTTCGGCGCTGAAGGATCTGCTGCCGGTGCTGGAGAAGGTCATGCAGTCCGGCAAGCCGCTGCTCGTGCTGGCCGAGGACGTCGAAGGTGAGGCGCTGGCCGGCCTGATCGTCAACAAGATTCGGGGCACCTTCAAGTCGGTAGCCGTCAAGGCTCCCGGTTTTGGCGACCGCCGCAAGGCCATGCTGGCCGACATCGCCATCCTGACCGGTGGCCAGGTCATCAGCGAGGAAGTCGGGCTGTCGCTGGAGACCGCGACCCTCGACCTGCTGGGCAAGGCCCGCTCGGTGCTGGTCACCAAGGACGAGTGCACCATCATTGAGGGCGCCGGGGATGCCGAGCAGATTCAGGGGCGGGTCGTGCAGATTCGCCGCGAGATCGAGAACTCCGATTCCGAGTACGACCGCGAGAAGCTGCAGGAGCGCCTGGCCAAGCTGGCCGGTGGCGTCGCCGTCATCAAGGTCGGCGCGGCCACCGAGGTCGAGCTGAAGGAGCGCAAGCACCGCATCGAGGACGCCGTGCGCAACGCCAAGGCTGCCGTCGAAGAGGGCATCGTGCCTGGCGGTGGCGTCGCGCTGCTGCAGGCCGCCAAGGCGCTGAAGCTGGACGAGTTCACCGGCGATGAGCTGGTGGGCGCCAAGATCGTGCTGGAGGCCACCAAGGCTCCGCTGAAGCAGATCGCCGTCAACGCCGGGCTTGAGGGTGGCGTCGTGGCCGAGAAGGTAGCCGGGCTGGCGCCGGGCGAAGGCCTGAACGCGGCCACCGGCGAGTACATGGACCTGATGGCCGCGGGCATCATTGACCCGGCCAAGGTCACCCGGTCGGCGCTGCAGAACGCGGCCTCGATCGCGGCCCTGTTCCTGACCACCGAAGCCGTGATTGCCGACAAGCCTGAAAAGGCGCCGGCTGCCCCGGCTGGCGGCATGGACGAGATGGGTGGCATGGGCGGCTTCTGAGCAGCCAACTAAAACCCAGCTGTGGGGCGGCCCTTCGGGGCCGCCCCACTGGCGTTTTTATGGGTTGGGATTTTGATCCACGGGGAATTGCCGAGAGTAGCCAAAACCACGAAACCGGGCCGGACTGCGCCCGCGAGCGCGCCGAGTGCGGCAAAATCAGACCATGAACCTGCTGGAGGTTATCGCCCTGCACGCCGCCGATGCTGAGCGGGCGGAGGCTGGCGGTGCCGACCGGATCGAGTTGCTCGGCACCATGGATCACGACGGGCTCTCGCCTGAGCCGCAGCTGGTCGAGAAGGTGCGGCGCGCAACCAGCATTCAGATCCGGCCAATGGTGCGGCTGCGCGAGGGGTTCCGCACTGACGGCGGCGAGGTGACCCGGCTAAAAGGATTGATCCACTCCTACCGGGACGCAGGCGCCGATGGCGTGGTGCTGGGCTACCTGGACGGTCACGCTGGCGTCGACCTAGAAGTGATGGGTGAGCTGGTGGGCGACGGCGACTGGCCTTGGACGTTTCATCGTGCCCTCGACTACTGCCTGGAGCGCGGCGAGGCCTGGCGGCGACTACTGCAACTGCCGCGACTAGACCAGGTGCTCACCGCCGGTTCCACCCGAGGTGTGACGCACGGGCTAGACGATCTGGTTGCGCGCGCCAACGCAGACCAAAAAGTGGCAAAGCTCACCATGGCAGGCGGCGGGCTACGCCCAGAACACGTGCCGTGGCTGGCGCGAGCTGGGGTCCGCGCCTTCCACATCGGTTCCCCGGCGCGGCCCGGCGGATCGTATAAGGCCTACGTCGACGAGGCACTCGTCGGCTCGTGGCGGCGCCTCATTGATGACACAATTCGAGCTAGTAGAAAGACGGCGCCGAATGGCTAGAAGAATCAAATACCGGCGCGGCGTGCGGGCCATCGTGGTGGCGGATTCGCAGGTGCTGCTGATGCGTGACAGCGATCCTGGGGTTGCTGGCTCAAGCTGGTGGGTTATCCCCGGCGGCGGCGTTGATGCCGACGAGGACTTAGAGGTGGCGCTGCAGCGGGAACTGGCCGAAGAGACCGGCCTTGAAGCCGCGCCCGACCAGTTGCGGCAGCGGATCGCCGGCCGCCGAGTGATTCACGGCTACTCCGACCGGATCCTGGTCCAAGACGAGGTGTTCTTCCGGGTGCCAGTCGATTGGTTCCAGCCGCAGCCAGCCGGGCTGACAGCCGCAGAGCAGGCCCGGGTAACCGAGATCGCCTGGCAGCCGATCGACGCACTGCCGACGCCGGTTTGGCCGCGCGACCTGGCACAGCTGATTTATCTCAACCAGTACCGCAACCTAGGCGTGGTCGAGGAATCCACCGTCCGGCTCACGCCGAGCGAATGGGAGCAGGCGGTTCAACTGCCAGGGGAGTAGCCGGGCGGCGGAAACGGCAACGGGTCGCCAGTTGGCGGCGCATCGGGCGAAGTTAGGTTGGCGGAATACTCCATGCTGAATGGCAGCCGCGGGTCTCTCCCGCCGGCGCCCGGCGGCCAGTTGCTCATCATCGCTGCCGACGACACCAAGAATGCCTGCTTCGGGTCCCGCCCAGAGGTCACGGGTCGGCCTAGCTGCGCCAGCGGTGGCTGCGGCACTGCGGAAAAATCTGCCGGGGCCGGGATCGCCCCGGAGGTTACTGGCGGTACGGCCGGGCGCACCGACAACGGCGCAACCTCGGGGGAAGCAAACCCGTCCGGTCGCTCGATTGGGGCGTAGGCAGCCCCGTCTTTCCACGTCGCCATAGCTCCATACTAGAGCTTCGATCACTGGCCATGACCATTTGCCTGGCCAACACGGCACTGGGGACAGTGCCGGATTAGCCTATTGCCGAAACAGCTAGAAGGGGAGTGGAATGAAGGTCATCATTTGTGCAGACGAGCACGAGGTAGGACGGGTAGCGGCCGACGAGGCGGTTGCCCTGTTGGCCGGTAAACAAACGCCGGTGCTCGGGTTCGCAACGGGCAGTTCGCCGTTGCGGTTGTACGAAGAGTTGGCCCGCCGCGTTGCCGCCGGCGAACTGGATCTTCGCCACGCCGCTGGCTATGCGCTGGACGAATACGTCGGCATCGAACCGACCCACCCGCTGAGCTATCGAGAGACCATTCGGCAGACCGTGATCGTACCGCTGGGCATGGATCCGGCTCGCGTGCATGTGCCCGACGGCATGGCCGAGGACCTGCAGGCCGCCGCTGATCGCTACGACGCCGCCATCGCCCAAGCTGGTGGCGTCGACGTGCAGATCTTGGGCATCGGCAGCAACGGCCACATCGGCTTCAACGAGCCCAGTTCGTCGCTGTCTTCCCGCACCCGAGTCAAGGCGCTGACCCAGCGGACCCGCTCGGACAACGCGCGATTCTTCGACGATCCCGACGAGGTGCCGAGCCTTTGCGTCACGCAGGGCCTGGGCACCATCATGGACTCCCGGTGCGCGCTGATGGTGGTGACCGGCGAGCACAAGGCCGACGCCGTAGCCGCCATGATCGAAGGCCCGGTCAGCGCCGCCTGCCCCGCCTCCGTGTTGCAGTTCCACCGCAAGGCCATCGTCGTGATCGACGAGGCCTCGGCGAGCAAGCTACAGCTGGCCGACTACTATCGGCGTGTTGCCGAGGTTGATCCATGGTGAGCGGCGCTTAAGCTAAGGTCGTAGCCTTGAGCTACAGTTAGTCCTCACTATAGAAAGGGCGGGTCGTGGCCACGGGCAGAGTGCGTTTCTTTGACGCCGAAAAGGGTTTTGGATTCATCGCCAAGGACGACGGCGGTGATGTTTTCGTGCGCGAAAATGTGCTTCCCGCAGGTGTTACGACGCTGAAGCCGGGGCAGCGAGTCGAATTTGGGGTGATTGAGGGCCGCAAAGGCGAACAGGCGTTGTCGCTGCAACTGCTGGAGACGCCGCCGTCGGTGACGAAGTCGCTGCGCAAGAAACCAGAGCAACTTGCCGTGATCGTCGAAGACCTCATCAAGCTGCTGGACGGCATCGGCAATGGCTACCGCAGGGGTCGCCATCCAGATTCCGCGAAGGCGGCAAAGACCGCCCAGCTGCTGCGTCGAGTTGCCGACGAGTTGGAGTTGTAGCCGGTGGCTGTCGCGAAACTAGATCAGATCGTCGCCGACGCGGTGGAGCTAGCCAGGGACGCCGTCGTCGCCGATGCGGGCGCTGACGCCGTCGGTGAGCATTTAGGGGTAGCCGCCGAGAATGGGCAGCGCATCGCCACCCATTCGTTTGCCTGCCTGTTGCCTGGCTATCAGGACTGGCGCTGGCTGGTGACGTTGGTGCGGGCCTCGCGGGCCAAGACGCCCACCGTCAACGAGGTGACGTTGCTCCCTGGCGAGGATGCGCTGCTCGCCCCGACTTGGGTGCCCTGGGAAGACCGAATCGGCCCCGGCGATCTGGCGCCCGGCATGACCATGGCCACGCCCGATAACGATCCTCGGCTGGAACCAGGCTTCGCGACCACGGATCTACCGGCCGACGCCGACTCGGGCGACTGGGTGCAGTTGCGGTCGACGGTGGCCGAGCTGGGCTTGGGTCGGCAGCGGGTGCTGTCTAGGTTCGGCCGCGATGACGCAGCCAAGCGCTGGCTGCGAGGCGAGCCCGGCCCGCGCGGCGAATTGTCGCGGCAGGCCCCCGCCAACTGCGGAACCTGCGGTTACTTCGTCGCGCTGCGCGGCTCATTGGGGACACTGTTCGGTGCCTGCGCCAACGTCTACTCCCCAGACGACGCCCACGTCGTGCACCTCGATCATGGTTGCGGCGGTCACTCTGATGTGGTGGCCGAACAGCGGGCGAAAGAACTGCCGGAGCCGGTCTACGATTCGGTCAGCAACGACGAACCGCTGTTCGATTAAGCATTTTTTCATGTTTTTCCCCGCCACGGGACGAATGCGCTGTGGCATCGCACCGCGGTTGCCTACGCTTATATAACGTGGGAACGAAGACTGAGAGGCTGGAAACAGACCAGCCAGACATTTCTGCTGTTGACCGCTACTTCGAGATCACTGCCCGCGGTTCATCCGTGCAGCGAGAACTTAGAGGCGGTCTAGTTACGTTCTTCGCGATGGCCTACATCATTGCGTTGAACCCTCTCATTATTGGTACCGCTACCGATTCGCGTGGCCTGTTGATTTCGGGTGTTCCGAAGTTCACTGACGAGGCCATGACCCAAGTTGATGTCGCAGCCGTAGGCGCGTCCATCGGCATGGTGGCCGCAGCCACCGCCCTAATCGCCGGCCTGCTTACCCTCCTGATGGGCGTCGTGGGACGTTTCCCAATCGGGTTGGCCACCGGGCTCGGCCTAAACGCGCTAGTCGCGTATGCCCTCGCCCCCCAAATGACCTGGCCGCAGGCCATGGGCTTGGTGGTTTGGGAAGGCATCATCATCGCCATCCTGGTGCTGACCGGTTTCCGGAAGGCCGTTTTCCTAGCAGTGCCAAAGTCGCTGCGAACGGCCATCAGCGTCGGCATCGGTTTGTTCATCGCCTTCATCGGGTTGATGAACGCCGGGGTGGTGCGCAAGCCTGCCGGGCCCACTCCGGTAGAGCTAGGAATCAACGGGTCACTTGTAGGGTGGCCCATTTTTATCTTCTTTGTCGGTCTGCTGGTCCTAGTTGGCCTGCACGTGCTCCGGGTGAAGGGTGCCATGCTCATCTCCATCCTGGTGGCCACGGTTTCGGCGGTCGTGGTGGAGGCATTCGCCCATCTCGGCCCGCACATCGGGGTCGACAACCCGGAAGGTTGGGCGTTGAACGTGCCCGAGCTGGGCAATTTCACCGCCCCAGACCTGAGCCTGCTTGGCCGCGTTGACATGCTTGGCGCGTTCTTCCCCGACGGCCAGTTCTCGCTGCCCAGGTTCCTGGCGCTGGTCGTGCTGGTGTTCTCGCTGCTGCTCGCGGACTTCTTCGACACGATGGGCACCGTGGTGGCCATCGGCTGGCCTTGCGTCCGTCGTCACCGGGGTCGCGTTCCTGCTGGCCATCTTCTTGAGCCCGGTCATCAATATGGTGCCTTCGGAGGCGGTCGCGCCCGTACTGGTTTTCGTCGGCTTCCTAATGATCGCCCAGGTGGTAGACGTCGACTGGACCAACCCCGAAGTGGGTATTCCGGCCTTCCTGACCATCATCTTGATGCCGTTCTCGTACTCGATCACCACCGGCATCGGCATGGGCTTCTTGGCTCACGTGTTCGTGAAGGTCATTCGTGGCCACGGCAAGCTGGTGCACCCGTTGATGTACGTGGTGGCGGCGCTGTTCGTGATCTACTTCCTGCAGGCCCCGATCTTGGCGCTAATAAACTAACAACCTTGTCGGCAGGTGGTCGGCTACGGCGAACTAGGGTTCGGCTGGCCGACCACCACTATGTCTAGCTCGGTTGGGGAAATGCGAACTGCGCTAAGCAGGTCGATCAACTCTTGCTTGAGCTGCTTGGTGGGCTCAGCTAGCCAGTCACTGGAATCGAGGCTCGCTAACGCCTGCAGTGTTTCTAGGGCATGGGCGCGTTTGGCGTAGCCGACGATCTGCCCAGCGATGGGGCGCAGCGGCACGCCTAGGTCTCGCTGCCACAGGTGAGCGATGGAGTACTGGCTGGACAATCCGGCGGCAGCCAATTCGTATTCGGCGGTAGCAAGATCAAGTTCTAGGGTCCGTAAGGCTGCGCTTAGTTCGGCCAACCAGACCTGCAGCAACTCCCAGCATTGCCTGGCGCGTTCAGCCGGGATGAAACCGCCGTCCAGCAGCGCGTCGACATCGCTTTGCAGGGGGCGGGTCGGGTCGATTTCGCGGCCGGGGTCACGCCGCAGCAGAGGCCCAAGCCGGCGTCGCTGCACTTGCCCGGTGGCAAACCGATCAGCTGCCACCCGGCGAAGGCGGTCTGCCAGCTCTGGCTCGGCCCCGAACACATCGCGAACATCGTTGATCGAGATGGCGAACAGCTGCAGTGTCTCCATACCCGAATTTTAGTCGCTGGCCAGGCCAGTCGCGGCAGTTTTCCTAACCGCAGGCGACGTCTCGCTCACTGTTCTTCGCAACTGCGGCCCTGGTAGCTGGGGGTCGCGGCTGACAGCAAGTAAGCTGCGAGTATGTTCACGTTCTCGCCTCGCCAGGGCCTCACCTTTGTCGTTGCGCTCGCGCTGTGGCTGCTCGCCGCGCCACAGCTTGCGGCAGCCGAGGGGATTACGTTGAACGATCTTGGCGTTCGGCCGACTGGGATTGCCTGGGATGCGGATTCCAACCAACTTTTTGTGATCTCGGATCAAGACCAACAGTCTGTGGTGCACATCTTTGACGCTGCGGGCAAAGCGACCGGGGAACTAACCTTCGACGCGAAATTGGAAAGCCCGCAGGCCCTAGCCGTTCATGACGGCTACCTGTGGATCGGTGACATCGGCGATCCCGACGAGAAGCGCAAATCCATCGCCGTTTACGCAGTCGCCATCGGGGCGGGTAAACAACAGTTTCGGTCATGGGATTTGGCCTATCCAGATGGCGCCCACGAGGCTGCGGCCTTCGCGGTCAGCGGCAAGGGCCGATTCTATGTTGTCACCGCTGGCGCCAAACCAGCCATCTACAATTCGAAGCTGAACCTATCGCGCAGCAAGGTGAACGATTTACGTCGAGTCACCGACGCGCCCGCAGGGGTAACTGACGCCACCTTCTTGCCCGACGGCGAGACGTTGATTCTGCGTACCGGTACCGGCGTGACCACCATCGATGGCCACAGCTTCAAAGCGGTTGGCGTGGCCACCTACAACGAGCCAGAGGGCAGCCAACCGTTGTCCAAACTGGGTGAATCAGTGACGGCGACCAGCGCCACGGAGCTGCTGATCGGTACCACTGCGTTGCGCCGGGAACCGGTGCCCAAGGGCGAGACGACGATTACTCCGGCGCTAGCTGCAGACCCCACCCCGGCCTCCGAATCGGCTGGAACCGATACTGGCCAGTCCGAAGAATCGACTGCCCAAGCGACGGGCGCGGCCGAAACGAAAGAGCCCGCAGCGAATGAAGCTACTGATTCCGCCGCGGGTGGCGGCTCGGTGGCGGTGTCGCGGCAGGGCACCCTGTTTGCGCTGGCCGCAGCTGCCGTGCTGGCAGTCGTCGCCGGGGGGATAGCGTTCGGGGTCAAGAACTAGTTTTTCGCCCGATAACAACCCAGCTAAGGAGGATTCGTGCAAGAGATTCTGGTGAGCCGAGCGGTGACCCCAGCTGGGGTGTTGAGCGGGGCGCGAATACTGGTGCGCGACGGCCGGATCGCCGCCATCGAAGCCGCAGATGTCGCCCCCGATGGGCTGTGGGCAGTGCCGGGCTTCGTCGATTCGCACAGCCACGGCGCGGTCGGCGTCAGCTACGGCGATCCGGACCTCGCCGCCAATCGGCGCGCCATCGATTTCCATCGGCAGCACGGCAGCACCACCATCATCGCCAGCACCGTGACTGAGCCGCTGGACAAGCTAGTCGCCCAAATCAAGGTGCTGCGCGAACTGGTAGAAGCCGGTGATCTCGCGGGCATCCACCTAGAGGGGCCGTTCCTGGCTGAGGCCAAGAAGGGTGCCCACGACATCAACCTGCTGTGTGACCCGACCCTCGAACGGGTCGAGACGCTGCTTGAAGCGGGCGGCGACGCGATTGCCATGATCACCATGGCCGTGGAACGCGACCACATGGAAGCCGCGATCCGGCGATTCACCGAAGCGGGCGTTAGGGTCGCCTTCGGCCACAGTGATGCCACCGCCGACATTGCCCGGGCCAGCTTCGACTGGGGGGCCTGCATCAGCACTCACCTGTTCAATGCGATGCGGCCGATTCACCACCGCGAGCCGGGGGCGATCCCGGCCCTGCTAACCGACGAGCGCATCATGAACGAGCTCATCTGCGACGGCGTCCACCTGGCTGCCGATATTGCCGCCATGGCTATTGCCGCCTGCGGGGTGGAGCGCACCGCCTTGGTTACCGATGCGATGAGCGCAACCGGCATCGGTGACGGCGACTACGTGCTGGGGGATCTGGCGGTAAAGGTGCAAGACGGCACCGCCCGGCTAGTCACCTCCGACGGCTCGCCGGGGGCGATCGCCGGTTCCACGTTGACCATGGATCGGGCCTTCAAGTTCGTCGTTTCTGAAGTGGGGCTGACCATCCCCGAGGCGGCGCAGGTGGCCGCAACCACCCCGGCCCGCTGGCACGGGTTAAGTGATGTCGGCGCACTGGAGGTCGGCCGCTGGGCAGACGTCTGCTTGGTCGACGAGCAAGGAGAATTGCAGCGGGTAATTCGCCGCGGCGAATTAATCCGCGGCTAGTGGCGAAGGCACCAAAAACCTCCGAAATTTTGGCGACACCTAGTCGTGATTAACTCGTTTCAACGATACGATGGAACCCGGCGAAGGAGGCGGAATTGAGTGAGCTTATCGACACGACTGAAATGTACCTACGGACCATATTTGAGCTGATCGAAGAAGAGATTCCCCCGCTTCGCGCCAGAATCGCTGAGCGGCTGCACCAGTCTGGCCCTACCGTCTCGCAGACCGTTGCCCGGATGGAGCGAGACGGGTTGCTGGTGGTTGACGAGCATCGAATCATTCAGCTATCGCCACGGGGTCTTGAGTTGGCCCGCGCCGTGATGCGCAAGCATCGGCTAGCTGAACGGCTGCTAACCGATGTGATCGGCCTGGAGTGGGAAAAGGCCCACGAGGAAGCCTGCCGCTGGGAGCATGTCATCTCCGAAGACGTGGAGCGGCGGCTGCTTGAGTTGCTTGATTCGCCGGAGTATTCACCGTACGGCAACCCGATTCCAGGGCTGGCTGACCTGGGTGCGGACGTTGCCGCCGTGCGTTTCCGTGAGGGCACTCAGCCGTTGGTGACCCTGCTGCAGCCGGGCATCCAGGTGAAGTGTCGGCTGGGGCGGATGAGTGAATCGCTGCAG
>PDSD01000034.1 GCA_002748325.1 Arachnia propionica
TCAACATCTCGCCCTGGGCCCCGGCTCCCGATCCCGTGACCTCGGCCGCAGCGGCCCCGGTAAACACGGCGATCAGCGCGGCGGCGACGGTGGTGTTGGCCAGCCCGACCTCGCCGGGTAGCAGGCAACGCACCCCCGCAGCGACGGCCTCCCGGGCCGCCGTCACGCCAACCCCAATCGCCGCGACGGCCTCGTCCACGCTCATGGCCGGGCCGACGGCGATGTCGTCGGTGCCCGGCCGCACCCGGCGATCCGGCACTCCCGGCACCGCCTGCTTCATGCCCACGTCGATCACCTGCACCTGGCAGCCAGTCGCCTGCGCGATGGCGTTGACCCCGGCCCCGCCCGCGACGATGTTCGGGGCCATCTGCAGAGTCACCTCTTGCGGCCACGGCGTCACCCCCTGGGCATAGACGCCGTGATCGGCGGCGAACACCACCACCCGAGCAGGGTCGGGCAGCGGCGGCGGGCAACACCCGGCCACGCCGCACAGCCGATTGCCGATGGTCTCCAGGTCGGCCAACGCGCCGGGCGGTTTGGTCAGGCTCAGCTGCCGCGCCTCGGCCGCCGCGATCTGGTCGGCAGCCACCGGCTCCAGCGAAGCAATCAACTTTTCCAGGTCAGCGGTAGTGATGAACGTCACGGGGTCTCCTTCTCTTTCGCCCGGCTCAGGGCGGCCACAAAATCGCGGTGAATCTGCTTGGAGCGTACCGCTACCCGGATCCAGCTAGTGGTCAGTCCGGGGAACGTGCCAGCTGGCCGCACCGCGAACCCGGCTCGGGCCAGCGCCTGCTGCGGGTCGGCCAGCCCGGTGTTGATCAGCACGAACGGGGCCTGCCCGGCCACGACGGCGAAGCCAGCCTGCTGCAACCGGGCCACCAGGTCGGCCCGCATCGCGACTACGTCGGCGGCAATCTCCTCCTGCTCGGCGCGCGCCCGCGGACTCGCCAGCGCCACCATCGCCCGCACCGCCGGCGTGCTCACCGCCCACGGCGACTGCTGCTGTCGGCACGCCGCGATCAGCTCGGGATCGCCGACCAGGTACCCGGCCCGCAGCCCGGCCAGCCCCCAGGTTTTGGTTAGGCTGCGCAGCACGATCAGCCCGGCCATATCACCGCCGATCACGGACTCGGTCTCGCCCGGAATCGCGTCCATGAACGCTTCGTCCACGACGACGATCCGGCCCGGGCGCCGCAACGCTAATATCTCCTCGTGTGGCTGCAGCACCCCGGTTGGGTTCGTGGGGTTGCCGACGAAAACCAAGTCGGCGGCGTCGGGAATTGCCGCCGCAGCCAGCCGAAAGTCGCCCGCCAGGACGTGCCGCAGCACCCGGCGGCCAGCGGTTCGCAGCGCCGCCTCGGGCTCGGTGAACTGCGGATGGATCACCAGCGGCCACTTGCCCGGCAACGCCCGCGCGATCAGCGCGAAGCCCTCCGCGCCACCAGCACTCGGCAACACCGCCGCCGGATCCACGCCATGATGCCGCGCCAAGGCGACGGCGGCAGGCCGGGCCTCCGGGTAGGAGGCGATGTCCTCGGCATCCCAGGCGATCTGCTTCGCCAACCAATCCAGGGCGGCCTGCCGCACGTTGACGGCCAAGTCGATCAGGCCGTCGCCAACATCCTGATCGCCATGATGGTGCAGATCGACGCCCCGGCCCCGCCCGGCGGTCACGGCAGGCAGCGGCGTGCCAGTGAACTCGGCGGCCGCCGCCGCGAATCGTTGGGCCAGCTCGGGATGCCCGGCCCAATGCACATGCTGATAGGACGCGAACAAGCTGGGCCTTCCGGCAGGCGATAGCGCCACCCCGTCGGTGCGCCCGGCCAGCCGCCAGGCCGGTGCTTCGGCGTCGGCGCGCACGATGGTGGTGCGGTGAAACTCGTGCGAATGCACTACTTGCCCCGCCGGGCCGACCAGTGAATCGCTGGCCAGCTGCGGCCGCCGGTACCCCAAGGTCAGCCGCGGCCCCATCACGGCATCGGCAGCAATAGCCCCGGCCAGCGGCACCCCGTCGAGCGTGCGGCATAGATACAACAGCCCGGCGCATTCCGCGTAGGTGGGCAGCCCGGCCGCGACCGCGGCCCGCACGTGGGCCAGCAAGTCGCGGTTGCTGGCCAGCTGCTCGGCGAACTCCTCGGGGAACCCGCCGCCTAGATACAGCCCGGCCACGCCCTCGGGCAGGCGCGGATCGCTCAAGGGATCGAAATGGACGACCTCGCAGCCAGCCGCCGCCAACAGCTCCGCAGTCTCCGCGTAATGGAACGTGAACGCCCGGCCCGTCGCCATCGCCACCCGGGGCCGGGATGGCACCGGCGTCACCTCACGGTCGGCGGCCCAGGGCGGGGTGGCCAGCTCGGGCACGCTCGCCGCCACCCGCCGCAGCGCGGCCAGGTCGACGTGCTGGGCGATGAGTTCGCCAGCCGCCGCCACCGCCTGCGTCAGCTCGGCACGCTCCGCGACCGGCACCAATCCCAAGTGCCGCGCGGGCACCGCCACCTGCGAGCGGTTGGGGATCGCGCCCAGCACCGGCACCCCCGTCGATTCGACGGCTTCCCGGGTGCGGGCTTCGTGGGCGGGCGAGCCGACCTTGTTGAGGATGACCCCAGCCACCCGGACGCTGGGGTCGAAGCTGGCCAGCCCCGCCACGACAGCCCCGGCAGTCGCGACGGCCCGCGACACGTCCAACACAACAATCACCGGGGTATCGGTGAGGCGGGCGATGTGCGCCGACGATCCCGTGGCCGCCGCATTCAGCCGCCCATCGAACAGCCCCATCACGCCCTCGATGACGGCGATGTCGGCCCCGGCGGCCCCGTGCGCCAGCAGCGGCGCGATGCGATGCTCGCCACACAGATGCACGTCCAGGTTACGGCCCGGCGCCCCGGTGGCTACAGCGTGGAAACCGGGGTCGATGTAGTCCGGGCCCACCTTGAACGGCGCCACCCGATCACCGGCAGCGCGCAGCGCCGCCATCAGCCCCATCGCCACGGTCGTCTTGCCCTGGTCGGAGCCGGGCGCGGCGATCAGAACCCGCGGGATCCTCACCATTCGATGCCGGACTGGCCAGGCTCGCCCTGGTCGAACGGGTGCTTGATCTTGGTCATCTCGGTCACCAGATCGGCGGCGTCGATCACCGGCTGCGGGCAGCCCCGCCCGGTGGTGACGATGTGCTGCTTGCCGGGACGAGCCGCGACGACTTCGAGGAACTCGGCCACATCAACCCAGCCGTGCCGCAGCACATGGTTGAACTCGTCCAGCACGTAAAGGTCGTGGCGCTCTTGGGCCAGCCTGTCTTTCACCTCGCGCCAGCCTTCGCGCGCCAGCTCGCCGTGATCGACCTCGGTGCGCTGCGGCCGCCACGTCCAGCCAGCGCCCATGGTGTGCCATTCGATCGGGCCGCCCACCCCGTCGGCCTCGTGGGCGCGATTCAACGTGTCGAAAGCCAGCCGCTCGCCGCTGCGCCACTTCTTGCTCTTGATGAAGTAGAACACGCCCACCGACATGCCCTGCGCCCATGATCTCAAAGCGATACCAAAAGCGGCGGTGGATTTACCCTTTCCTTGACCGGTGTTGACGATCAGGCGGGGCTTGCTTCGTAGTTCTCGTTTGCTGGTCACCGTAACTCCTTCATCATGGCATCGACGTCGATGTGGTCCTGGATGGCGTCGGCCAGCGCCTCGATCATCGCTTCGCGGCGTTGGCCGTAGCCGACGCCGGGCTGCGGCTGCCAGGCAGAACCGGCCTGCTGCGCCACCGCCGCCAAGAAACCGGTACGGAAGGCGTCGTCCTCGAAAGCGCCGTGCAGCATGGTGCCATAAGTATTGCCTACCCGGCAGCCGTCTAGGAAGGGCTCGGCAGCACCCGCGAGCTCGACTACGCCGTGATGAATCTCATAACCGGTGACGCTGCCGCCGCCCCACGGGTAGCTGGCCACCCGCTGCACCTTGGCCGGTTCAAAGACGACCTCGGCGGGCAGCAGCCCAAGGCCCGCCTCGGAATCGACGCCCGATTCGACGCCGTCAAGGATGCGCCGAGCAAACATCTCGTAGCCGCCACAAATGCCCAGGCTGGGCAGCCCGCGGCGGCCCCGCTCCACGAACGCCTGATCCAAGCCGCGCTCGCGCAGCCAGGCCAGGTCGCCGAGCGTGGCCCGCGATCCCGGCAGGATCGCCAGGTCAGCGGCCAGCACCACGCGCGGGTCGTCGGTCAACACCAGGTTCACGCCGGGCTCGCTGGCCAGAGCATCGAGGTCGGTGGCGTTCGAGATGCGCGGCAGCCGCACCGCCGCAAGCTGCAGCGTGGCCGAAGTGCTCGCCCCCCGCGACGGCGACAGACTCAGCGCGTCCTCGGCGTCCAGCCACACGTCCGGCAGCCACGGCAGCACCCCATAGGAGGCCATCCCGGTGCGCTCGCTGATCGTAACCAGCCCCGGCGCCAACACCTCGGGGTCGCCACGGAACTTGTTGACGATGTAGCCGCGCAGCAGCGCCCGGTCGGCGTCATCAACCAGACCCCAGGTGCCGTACAGGCTAGCCAACAGGCCGCCGCGATCAATGTCGCCCACCAGCACCACCGGCAGCTCGAACCGCCTAGCCAGACCCATGTTCACGTAGTCGCGGTGGCGCAGGTTGATCTCGGCGGGCGACCCGGCCCCCTCACAGACCACCACATCGTAGGCCTCGGCCAGCCGCTCGTAGGCGGCGAACGCGGCGGCCGCCAGCTCGGTGCGGCCGGTGGCGTACTCGCCAGCGCGCAGGATGCCGTGCGGGTACCCATTGAGCACGACGTGGCTGGTGCGGCCTGCAGGTACTGGGCCCGCCCGATCTCAGCCCCGTTGGCGCAGATCATCGAATTGTTGCTCATGTTTTGCGCCTTGTACGGCGCGACAGCAAGCCCGCGCCGCCGCAACACCCGGCACAGCCCGGTGGCCACCAACGACTTGCCCGCATCGGAGCTGGTGCCAGCCAGCAACAGCCCGGTCATCGCCGCCACCGCCTAAGCCCCGCGGCCACCGCACTCGTCGCGACGGCCGTCACCGTGGCCCCAGCCACGACGCGGCGCAGGATGCCGACGGCGGGCCGGATCGCCGCCGCCGTGGCCGGTTCGCCGTCGCCTAACCGGCCCCGTTCGGAGATCACACCACCGGGATAAACGTTGCGGCCCCCCAACTGCACGCCCAGGCCGCCAGCCCAAGCCGATTCGGGCCAGCCCCCGTTTGGGCTGGGATGCTTGCCGTGATCGCGACACATCACTTTCAGCGCCTGGCGCGGCTCCGGCGAGGCGAGGCAGGCCAGCAGCCCGGTGATGCGAGCGGGCAGGTAGGCCATCGCGTCATCCAGCCGGGCCGCTACCTTGCCGAACTTCTCGTAGCGCGCCGAGCGGTGCCCCACCATCGCATCCAGGGTGTTGACGCCCCGGTGTACCAGCATTCCCGGCACCCCGGCGACCGCGCCCCACAGCAGCGGGGCCACCACGGCATCACAGCTGTTCTCGGCCACCGACTCCACGGTAGCCCGCGCCAGCTCGTCGACGCCCAACAGGTCTGGTTCGCGGCCACAAAGATGCGGCAACCGGGCTCGGGCCTTAGCGAGATCGGCTCGGTCGAGGGCGTCGGCCATGACGCACGCCTCATGCTCCAGCGACCGGGAGCCGAGCACCACCCACGTCGTCACGG
The DNA here is from genome assembly GCA_002748325.1 of Arachnia propionica. GTDB lineage: Bacteria > Actinomycetota > Actinomycetes > Propionibacteriales > Propionibacteriaceae > Arachnia > Arachnia propionica_A. Next base: position 5,675 of record PDSD01000034.1, read on the forward strand.
CAGTCGCAGCAAATCGTGCCAGCGGGCCGCGTCGCTCCGCGCACACCCCGGCGACGGCCAGGGGCAGCGTCGTCGCCGCCACCAACGCGGCACCGGCGGCTACCTGGTCGCGGTACAGCAGCTTCTCCGCCCGCTGCACCCCACCAGCCCACCAGGCGACGGGGTGGTGGCGCTGCGGATCACCAAAGACGCGATCCGCGAGCACGCCCGCAATGAGACCCAAGCCGCGCGCTATCACGGGCAACGCTCCGTTCCACGGCACCCGGCCGAGCCAGCAGCCGGCGGCCGCAACCAGCGTCGGCCATTGCCGTCCTCACACGCCCGCACTGGTCGGTCCTTCCCTAGTTCACTTTCAGTTGCAGACTAGCCGGTCGCCGGGGCCATGACCGGCATAGCCAACCTGGGTGCCCAGTTGCCGAGCGCACTGCCTTATCGTCGGCTGTCCCAGTAGCCAAGTGCTGCAGTGACACAGAAAGGGCCGAGGAATCCCTCGACCCTCGTTCTGTTTTGCCTGAAGCTACCCCATAACTCCTAGTCGCTACGGTCTTGATGCGCCTTTTCGAGAGCACTGCTGACCTCTTGGTCGCGCAACCGCTCTAGCAGTGCCTCTGGCATACCAACGACCTCGAACAGCGCCGAGCTGATGGCGTTGTCGTAGGCGTAGGTGATGATGGCGCTCACCATGGAGGCGACGCGCCGGAAAGCCGAAATCAACAGGCTTCGCTCTTCGTCGCTGATGGGGAAGTCAACGGCTCGCTCCTCAATGAACTGGGAGACGTAACTCGCCATCGCTAGCATCATCGGGTTCGAGACGCGACGGACAACGTGGGTAAGCCCAACGAGAGCCATCCATGCCCAGTAGTCGTCATCCAGGGGACCCCGAACGGTGCGCTCGTACCAGTCGGCGAGCGTCTTCTCGCGCATTGGCCGCTCGCCATCAACGAAGACCTTATTCGTTTGTGGATGCTGGTAGAGGGTGTCGTAGAAACCCTTCACCACATCGTCGGTGAGGCCTAAGAGTAGTTCTTGATTCCGCAGTACGGCTTCGCCGTGCTCGGGACGGACATGTGTTTCAGGCGGCATATCTGCCAGTGCGAGGCTGGCCAGAGTGTGCATTGACTCCATCATTAGGACCTACCAAGAAGCTGCTTGATCTCAACAGAAGCAACTCGCGCCTCGATACGCATGAGGCCAAGGTTCGATTCGATCGGCCCGGTCATGACCAAAACCGCATCCACGCCCGCAGCGTAGACAACCATGTAGCCACTTTGACCGCGTACCACGGCTTCGGCGAGCTCACCCAGGTCGGTGCGCTCCGACACCCGCTGGCCAAGGCCAAGGGCCGTGGCTGCCATGGCTGCGACCTGATCGGCCGCAGACTCGGGAAAATCGTGGGCGATGGCCAAACCATCGGTCGAAGCGATCATCACACCGTAGAGCTCTGGTATGGAGCGTCGAATATTGCCGAGAACCCTGGCGAGTTCGTCGGACTTGCTTACTGAGTACGTAGTCATTAGTACCTTCCCCCTGTGCAGCTGGACAAAAACCAGCAATTTCCTGTGGCCAGCATGCTGGCCCAACAGGAAAAGGATACTATTGAGGAGCGATAGCCGCCATTAGCGGGTATTACGTAATGACATCTTTTGATATGGGGAGCGGTTGAAAGATGCCCAAAAGTCGCGCGCGAGTAGGGGCCATTGCGGCATTAGCCGTGGGCTTAGCAGCGCTTATGGTGGGGGGGCCCTGGCTGGTGGCTTCGGTTGCCGAATCGGGGTTGCAAGATGCTGCCGGCAGGGCGCTGTCGGCTGAAAATCTCCCGGTAGCTGTCGAATATGATGGGTTTGACGCGGTGTTAACAGGCGATGTGAAAGATCGTTCGCTCGCCATAGAGATCGTTAGCAAGATTCCCGGCACAATGAATGTGCGTTGGCACGAACCAGGAAAGACAGAAAGCGGAACTGGGCAATCCTCGAACAAACCCTCGGATTCGCCTAATTCAACGCCTGATATTTCTACTTCTAGTGCCTCAGCCGAGGCAAGCAGAACGCCAATAGTTTCGCCAACAACTACACCGTCTCCCAGCCCAACACCGACTCCCAGCCCAACACCGACTCCCAGCCCAACACCGACTCCGAGTAACCCCCCCGCCCAAATCCCGGACGCGATACCGCCGATTCGCTTTGAAGGCGGCGTGGCAGACATCACAGCCGACGACCGCAAGCGGATCGCCGCACTGGCAGTGCTGCTACGCCAGGCTCCGAATACCCACATTGTGCTAACAGGTCACACTGACAACGGTCGGACGCCTGATTTCCGGGCCAAGCTGTCGTTAGAACGGGCTCAGAGCGTCGCAGATGTACTGGTTGCCAACGGCGTTGCAGCCGATCGCATTTCAGTCAATGGCGTCGGCATGAAAAAACCTGTCGCCACTAACTCAACGGAAGACGGACGGGCACTAAACCGTCGGGTTGAGATACGGATTGAGAAGGAATAACTATGCTTCAGGGGTTTTCGTACGCCTACGCCTATCTGGTGGCGCTGCTGCTGGTCGTATCGCTGGTCTCAGTGCTTCTCGGTTTCTTGATTGGCCGCGATTCGGGTGGGCGGCGCAATGGTAAACCCGAAATCAACTTCGCCGATTCGCAGCAATCACCTACCCCGCTGGATAGCGAGCAGTTCTATCTAACGACGGACGCAGCCGTACCGGATCCCGGCTTGACCGTATCCGATGCAGCTATGCCCGACGCGCAAGCGGTGGGACCAGACCTGGTCACAGCTGAGGCCGGTTCCGAACAAACCGATTCGGCTTATCAACCGGACGCAGCGACGAGTACCCTCGGGGCGGCGCAGCCAGCTGCTGTTGGCCTCGGAGCAGGCGTAGCAGCGGCCGCTGCCGCGACTCAGAGTGCTGCGCCGGAAGCAGCCGTAGCCACTGAGACACCGAGCGCAGCTTCGGAAGCCGCCGTAGCGCAGTCAGCGCAGCTTGGGCCAGAACAAGATCTCAGTGCTGAATCGACGGCTGATTCGGAAGCCGCCGAGGATCAGGCTCGAATCCACGGCGTAGCTTCCGACGGATCCGCCGATTTAGCAGCCGAACAGACAGCTGTCCAAACTTCTGATTCTGCAGGATCTGAAGCGAAACCTGCCATGACAGCTGGGGCAGCTATTTCGGATGTGGAAGCAACTGAGCGACTGGAGCGGTTGCAGGCTGAACTGTACCGCCTAGAAACAGGTGCGGTGTCTGCCTGGGATCGAGTGGTACCACAGCTTGAGGAGCGGATCCGCGAGCTGGAGCACGACAACACTCGCTTGATGAACGAGCTACGCGCTATCGAAGGCCAACTGATGATTAAGGCAGGCCCACCGAATCGTCCCAGAAGCGATGGGTGATCTAAGTGGTTACGTCCAAGAAGAGACTGCTCGTAGCGGCGGATATCGTCCGATCTTTCGGCAACAAGATCGTTTTGGCAGGAGTAAACCTTGAGATCAGAGCAGGCGAATGCATCGGCCTAGTAGGTGACAATGCTTCTGGCAAATCAACGCTGTTGCACATACTTTCCGGCAAACTGCCCCCAGATTCCGGCAAGCTAATATCAGGTCTAGATCGAGAGGTTGGGGTGGGCTTGGTGGCCCAGAAGTTCCGCCTTGATCCAGGGCTTACCGTTGCTGGCTTGATCCACCGGGAAACTGGCGAGCCAACTTGGCGAGCGGAACAGCAGACTCGAGCGTTGTTGGCCAAATCGGGCGTCGAACTCAGCGAACGAGCGCGTGTCGGGGGGCTAACTAGGCCGGAGCTAGCACTTGCTGAGTCCATCCGGCTGTGGGCGGATGGAACTGCTGACGTCGCCTTGCTGGATGAAGCATCAGCGATGTTGAACATGAAAGAGCTAAGTCAACTCCACTGGATAGTGGATCAGATTCGCGATCAGGGACGCGGCGTAGTTTACGTGTCGAATCGGCTGGGCGAGATCCAACAGGTGGCCGACCGGATGCTCATGCTGCGCGACGGCGTGCTACACGACATGGGAGACGACTCCTCACAGTATGAAGAGATGCTCTCAAGTGGCACCAAGAGGCACACTCACTCCGCAATTGCGACTCCCCCACCGCGCGTCCATGTCGCTGCGATGCCGACGCCAGCGTCACAACCAGAAGTCGCCGAGGCCCAACCAGCCAGGGCAGAGGTAACCACCGAAGAGATAGATCCTCGACTTCAAGACGCAGCATCCCGCGCAGAAAGCGAGCCTTCCCAAACTGACTTGGCTGACGCTACAACTTCGGCAGCAGGTGAGGCCAATAGCCAGTCGGCTGCGACTCAACCACAAGTAGTCGACAACGCCACGGCAAAGAGATACTGGAAAGAGGCTCTGGACGTAAAAGGGCTCAGCTGCGCAGGCGTTTCGGAAGCGACGTTTTCGGTTGCCCCTGGCCAAATAGTTGGGTTGCTGGGCGAGCGCAAGTCCGGGATGCACGAGTTTATTCAGGCCCTGACCGGAAGGATGCCCCCAAAGCACGGCGTGGTCGAGGTATTTGGGCGCAGGGTCTCGCTAGCGAGCACGGATGACGCTGCTTTGGCTGGGATCGGATGGTATGAACCAGACGTTACCCCGGAGTTAATTGGCAAGAGCCTGGTTGCCGGCCAGGTTCCAGATGGCAACTTGGCGCAGGCGAGCGAACCCTATGTTGCTGCGCTGCAAGCCCTGGATTCAGCCGACGAAACGTTTGTCGAGTTGTTTGGCCTACAGTCGCCGGGAGAGCGTGCTTCGCGGTTGCTCTCGTTGCTGTTGTTGACTGAGGCGCCGATCGCAGTTTTGGAGGAGCCGACCGCGAGCCTTGACCAAAAAGCCCGAGATCAGTTGTTCCAAGAGATGTGCGCAGCTAGGGAGCGGGGCATGGCGATTTTGGTGCTCACGTCTGAGGTTGAGGAGCTGATCTCGTGGACCGACCGGATTCTCGTTTTTGAGTCCGGGCGACTGACAAACATCTGGGATTCCAACACCGTTACGAGTGTTCGAGTCAACGAGGTGCTCACCGGCGGCGGTGTGCCGCCTTCGGCCCCCCAAAGTATGACCAGGACTCCTACCCAGAGCGCGGAAGACAGACCTAAAGTGACCAATGCGGGGCTGGGGTGGATCACGTCAGCCGGTTCGTCTAGTGAGCCGCAAAACTCGCAGTAGTGAGCTATTGGTCGCCATGCTCGAGTCAGCGCCGTTAGCGAAGTAGTCCCGCGGCCCCGAGGGAGCCACCACCGAGACAGCCAAGGTGCCCACCACCTGAGCTGCTTGCACGTTCGTGCACAGCGTCCACTACCATGTGCTCTTATGGAACGAACCACTGATGTTTTGCTCCGAGTAGCGAGTCTTTACCACATTCAAGGCGAGACCATGGAGTCCATCGCGCACCAGCTCGATGTCTCGCGCTCGACGGTATCGCGGCTACTCAAGGAAGCCCGCGACCGCGGTGTTGTGCGGGTATCGGTGGTCGACCCCGACCGGCCCATGAATCGCATCCAGCAACGCCTCCAGGACGTATTTGGCATCCGGGTACACCTGGTCTCCGTGCGTCCGGGGGCCAGCAATCTGCTGCGACTGGAACAGGTGGCCAAGGTCGCTGCGGGAATCCTGGACGACAATGTGCGCGACGGCGACGTCATCGGGGTCGCCTGGGGCACCACCACCTCGGCGATAGCCTCAAGCCTGCGGCCGCGTGACCTGACCGGGGTCACAGTGGTCGGCCTCAATGGCGGCGCGAACCACCACACCACCGGCCTGCCATACGTCGGCTCCATCCTGCAACGCTACGCGGAGGCGTTCCACGGCCAAGAGATGCTGCTGCCGCTGCCGGCGTTTTTCGACCGCGCCGAGACCAGAGACGCCATGTGGCAAGAACGCAGCACACAGCACGTCCTGGCGGTCCGGGCAAACACCCGGATCGCGGTCTTCGGAGTAGGGGGGTTTGAGTCGGAAGTGCAATCGCATGTCTATGCCTCCAACTACCTCAGCGACGCCGACTACATCGGCCTCAAGAAAGACGGGGCTGTCGGCGATGTCTGTACCGTCATGCTGCGGGCCGACGGCACCTGGCGCGACATTCCCTTCAACAGCCGGGCCTCCGGTATGACTCCCGACGAGTTGCGCCGGATTGAGCGGCGGCTGTGCGTCGTGACCGGGGTGAAGAAGTCCAAGCCGCTGCTGGCAGCCCTGCGAGCTGGGGTCGTGACCGACCTCGTCGTTGACATGGAGACCGCCCGGGCGGTGGTGACCCGGATGATGCCGGACAAAAAGCTGGATTGAAAGCAGGCAACTAGCCGTGGTTGGCGGCGAACCGGTGCAGCTGTTCGATGAGCGCCTCGACCCCGGCCAGCGGCATCGCGTTGTAGATACTGGCCCGCATCCCGCCGACGCTGCGATGCCCCTTTAGGTTCGTAAGCCCGGCCTGCTCTGCGGCGGCCAGGAAGGCCGAATCCAGATCGGAATCGGCCAGCGTGAATGGCACGTTCATCCAGCTGCGCGCATTCCTAGCTACCGGGTTGGTGTAGAAGTCGCTGTCGTCGATAGCCGAATACAGTAGAGCCGCCTTGGCCTGGTTCAGCTTGGCCATCTCGGAAAGGCCGCCGAGATCGTGCAGCCAATGCAGGATTTTGCCCAGCAGATAGATGGCGAAGGTCGGTGGCGTGTTGAGCATCGAATCGGTGCTAGCCATTGCCTGCCAGTCCAGAATCGGCGGCGTGATGTCGCGGGCACGGCCCAGCAGGTCCTCACGGACGATCACCACCGTCAGCCCAGCTGGCCCCATGTTCTTTTGCGCCCCAGCATAGATCACGCCAAAGCGGCTCACCTCAACCGGGCGCGACAAGATTGTGGACGACATATCCGCCACCAACGGTATCTCGCCGGTATCAGGAATGTAGTCGAACTCGACGCCACCGATGGTTTCGTTCGGGGTGTAGTGCAGGTAGCGCCAACTCGGATCCACCTTGATGGCGTCCGGCGTGGGCAGCGTCGTGTAGCGGCTATCCGCCTCGTCGGCCGCCACCGACACGCGCAGGCCATACCGGCGCGCCTGGGCTATCGCCTTGCCCGACCAGTGCCCGGTGTTGAGATAGCCGACCGGATCGCCGGGTGCCGTCAGGTTCATCGGCACGGCCGCTAGCTGGGCGGTGGCCCCGCCTTGCAAGAAAAGCACCCGGTAGTTGGCCGGGATGTCCAGCAGTTCGCGCAGCAGCCCCTCCGCCTCGGCGGCGCACGCGACAAAATCCGGGCCCCGGTGCGAGACCTCCAGCACCGACATGCCGCTGCCCTGCCAGTCGGTCAGCTCCGCGGCCGCAGCGCTGAGGACTGGTTCGGGCATCACCGCCGGACCGGCGGAAAAGTTGTAGACGCGCACGTGGTTATCCTTGCAGGTTCCGCCCCGGTTCGCGGTTAGTACCAGGTCGGGTGGACTAGTTGGCGGCCGAAAGTTCGTTGATCATGCCGCGGGCGCTCGCCTGGGTCACCAGGATTACCTGATCCAAGTCGATTCCCCGCTCGATCATGCGGAATCCGGTCTCCAGCAGGCCCCGGATCAAACCGGCGGCCGCCGGGATTTGGGCAGGATCGGGCAGCAGGGTTTGCAATGCCTGTCCGGGAATGCGGTGCATCAGCCCGTGGGCGCGTTCCATGACGGCCTGGGTGACTGCCGACTGATCGGATCGCCCCAAGCTCATCAACCAGCCGTGGCCACTGACCGTGGAGGCCCGCAAGTTGGCTGCCAGCCACGCCTCCAGCAACTCCAGCGGGTCTTCAATACCGGCCAGCGCGGACTCCACCGAGTCCAGCCAGTTGGGCAGGTAGCGCTCGAGCACTAGGCCGCGCAGATCGTCGACGCTATCGACGTAGCGGTAGATGCTATTGCGGGCGATACCAGCGGAAGTCGTCACCGCCTGCGCGGTTAACAATTCCGGGCGCCCAGAGCGTAGAATCTCATCGGCGGCATCGACCAGCTTCCGCTGCACATTTGCACGGTGTTCAGCTACCGTTGGCGCATCAATCCTGGGCACAATTCTCCTTACTAACCCAAGATTCTAGACCAGTTTGCTGTTATGCCTAGAATCTAGACGGCAGAAACTTGAGACGAGGAAACATGACTGAGAACAAGGCTGAAATCATCATCATCGGATCCGGCCCCGCGGGTTACACGGCGGCCATTTACGCAGCGCGAGCCAACCTTCGCCCGGTGGTATTCGAAGGCGCGATCAGCGCGGGCGGCGCGTTGATGACCACCACCGAGGTCGAGAACTTTCCCGGTTTCCCCGAGGGCGTCATGGGCCCACAGCTCATGATGAACATGCGCGAGCAGGCCGAGCGGTTCGGCGCGAAGCTCATCACCGAGGACGTGATTTCGGTCGACCTGGCAGGCCCGGTCAAGACGGTGACCGATGCGGCAGGCGAGACCTGGCAGGCCGATGCGGTGATCCTGGCTATGGGCTCGGGGTATCGAAAGCTCGGCCTGGCTGACGAGGAGCGGCTTTCTGGCCGCGGCGTCTCGTGGTGCGCCACCTGCGACGGTGCTTTCTTCCGCGGCAAGGAGGTGGCGGTCATCGGCGGCGGCGACTCGGCCGTCGAGGAAGCAACCTTCCTGACCCGGTTTGCCAGCAAGGTGACGCTGATTCACCGCCGCGACGAACTGCGCGCCTCCAAGTTCATGGTGGCCCGCGCCGAACGCGATCCGAAGTTGGAGTTCGCCTGGAACAGTGTCGCGGAGGCGCTGAACGGCGAGAACATGCTGGAGAGCATCACGCTGCGCAACACCGTCGACGATTCGGTCTCCACTTTGCCGGTGCAGGGACTGTTCGTCGCTATCGGGCACGATCCGCGGTCCGAGCTGGTCAAGGGGCAGGTGGACGTGGACGCCGGCGGCTATGTCGTCACCGGCGCCGAGACGACCGCCACCAACCTGCCTGGGGTGTTCGCTGCGGGCGATCTGGTCGATCACCACTACCGGCAGGCCATCACCGCAGCCGGTTCGGGTTGCCGCGCAGCCCTGGACGCTGAGGCATATCTCGCCGCGCTGAACGACTGACCCCGATTGGCTGTTCGGGCAAGTACAGTCGATGTCATAGCTTTATCAGGAGGTAGCAAGATGGCCGTCAATGCCATAACCGAGGCCGCGTTCGCAGACGAGGTTTTGATGTCTGAGATCCCCGTGGTGGTGGACTATTGGGCGGATTGGTGCTCGCCTTGCCGCCAGATCGCACCCATCTTGGACGAGCTGTCAGGCGAATACGCCGGGCGGGTGAAGTTCGTCTCGGTGGACACCAACGCCGAGCCCGGCCTGGCCAGCGCCCAGGGCATCATGGGGTTGCCGACGCTGCAATTCTTCAAGGCCGGGCGAGTGCAATCAGCAGTCACCGGCGCCAAGTCCAAGCGGGCGCTAAGCGCCGATGAGGCTGCGGTCGTCGAGGACACCGAGGCTGACACGGCTGCCGATAGTGGCGAAACGACCGATGTCCCGGCAGCTGAGCCAGCGAAAGCTGAGATCCCGCGGCCAGTGCGGCTGGTGGGGTTGATCGCGGCCGCACTGGTCGTCGTCGCGGCCGGAGTGGGCGGCTACGTGCTGGGGTCGGCTTCGACCGTGGAACCTACCGTCGCGCCCGCCTCTGCGATACTCGCCAGCTGGCCGATGGAACCGCCGAAGACCCTCGATGGTTTCGTGGTCGGCGACGTAGAGCGCGAGGAGGCCGCTGGCCGCACCGTCGTCCGGGCAGACTACGCAGACGGTGAAGCTAAGATCGGGTTGGTGCTATCGCGCACCGAGATCGGCGTGAACTCGTTCCTGCTTGATGCTGGCGCATCCGATATTGAACAAATCCCAGACACCAACGTGTCTTGTGGCAACGCCACCGACGCCGGGGTAAGAGTGTGCGCTCAACTCCGGGACGGCACCGCCATCATGGTGATCGGCGTCACCAAGCAGGCCGATGAGGAACTAGTCGGCCTTGTCCAACGTTTCCTAGCCGTACTCTCGGAAGGCTAGCCACTAGTAAGCTGCCCGGTATGAGTTCCGGCCAAGATCGACGGGAAACCTCGCTCGATCATTTCCTCGATAGCTACGCCACGCGCACCCACAGCCTCAAAACCTCCGCGGTTCGGGCACTGTTCGCGGTAGCCAATCGCCCCGAGATCGTCTCGCTGGCCGGGGGAATGCCGAATATCGCTGATCTGCCGCTGGCAAAACTTGGCCAGCAGCTGTCGGATCTGGTTGCCGCAAACGGCACGCAGGTCATGCAATACGGCTCGGGTCAGGGTGAACTGCCGATTCGCGAGCAAATCTGTTCCGTGATGGAGCTCGAAGGCATCCAGGCCGACCCGGACGACATCACCATTACCGCTGGCTCGCAACAGGGCCTCGACCTGGTCACACGAATCTTTTGTGATCCAGGGGATGTGATCGTCGCGGAATCACCGTCTTACGTCGGTGCGCTGGGCACGTTCAACAGCTACCAGACCGAAGTAGTGCACGTCGCGACCAGTGATGAGGGCATCGACCCGCAGGCGCTGCGCGAGACGCTCGGTTCGCTGCAGCAGGCTGGCAAACGCGTCAAGTTTTTGTACACGATCCCTAACTTCGCCAACCCCTCCGGGGTCACCCAGCCCTGGCAGCGGCGGCTGGAGGTCGTCGAGATCTGCAACCAGTTCGGCGTCATTGTGGTCGAGGACAACCCATACGGGCTGCTGACACTCGACGCCGACCCGATACCGGCGATGCGCTCGGTGGATGCGAATGTGATCTACCTAGGGTCGTTTTCCAAGACTTTTGCGCCGGGGTTCCGGGTCGGCTGGGTGCTGGCCCCGCATCCGGTGCGCGAGAAGCTGGTGCTGGCGCAGGAATCGGCCACCTTGTGCCCGCCGGTGTTCAGTCAGTTCGCGATCGCTAACTACCTAGCCAACAACGATTGGCAAGGCCAAATCGTGGCGTTCCGCGACATGTACCGGGAGCGCCGCGACACCATGCTGACCGCCCTGGCCGAGCATATGCCGGCTGGTTCTACCTGGACCCATCCAGCAGGCGGCTTCTTCGTTTGGGTGACGTTGCCAGACGGTGTCGACTCGCAGGCCATGCTGCCGCGTGCGGTGAGCGCCAGGGTTGCCTACGTCCCTGGCGGCGCTTTCTTCGGTGACGGACAGGGCGGCAACAATGTTCGGCTGTCGTTTTGTTTCCCGCCACCAGAGCGCATCGAGACCGGCGTGCGGCGGTTCGCAGACGTGGTTTCGCAGGAAATAGACATGCATAACATATTTGGGGTGCGCGATCACGGCCCCGGCTACAACAGCGCCGCGCCCGCACCGAACCTGAGCTGAGAGGAAACCATGACCGTCATTGTGTTAGCTGGAGGCCTCAGCCATGAACGCGATGTCTCGCTGCATTCTGGCCGACGCGTCGCACAGGCCCTGCGGCGACAGGGGTTAGACGTGTGTGAGGCCGATGTCTCGGTCGATCTGTTGGGGCTGCTGTCAGATACCCCGGATCCGGTGGTGGTTCCGCTGCTGCACGGCGGGCTGGGGGAGAACGGCGCGCTGGCCGAGGTGCTGCAGTTGTTGGGGGTGCCATACGTTGGCTCGCACCCCAGAGCGGCCCGAAATACCTTCGACAAGTCGCTGGCGACGCCACTGCTTGCTGCCCACGGTATCGCCACGCCACGCCACATTTCACTGCCAGCCACCATTTTCCGTGAGTTGGGCGCGCCTGGCGTCGTCGCTGGAATCGCGAAGCAGTTCGGTTTTCCACTGATGGTGAAGCCATCTTCGTCGGGTTCGGCGCTGGGCATGACCCGTGTCCCGAGCGAGGACGAGCTGCCGGCCGCGATGGTTGCTGCCTACGCGTACGGCCCCAACGCGGTGATCGAGGAGTTTGTCGAAGGAACGGAGTTGGCGGTAACCATCATCGATGCCGGTGAGGCGGCGAAGGCCCTGCCGCCCGTTGAGATTCATCCCGCCAGCGGCGTTTACGACTTCGAGGCCAAGTACACCGCTGGCAGCACGCGGTTCACGATCCCGCCCGAGCTACCCGATTCGGTGCTGGAACGGGCCAAAGTGTTGGCGCTGCGTGCCCACACCATGCTTGGGCTGAGTGGCATCAGCCGAATCGACCTGATTGTTAGCAACGGCCTGCCTATCTTCATTGAAGCCAACGTGTGTCCAGGCATGACCGAAACATCGTCGGCGCCACTAGCTATGGCGGCGGCAGGGCTGGACCTAGGTGAGGTCTACGTTAGCCTCATCAAGGCCGCGCAAGCGAAGGCCGCTTAAGAGCGTTAACCCGCTGGTGTTTCAGCGGCCAATTACAGCGCACGCTCTTGTTAGCCATAAGACGCTTTATCGACAAAGCACTATAGCGATATAGAGGCTAGCAGTTTATTCGCTTTCGTCGCGCTGCTGCAGCATCGCGGTGAGTCGGTCGAGGTCGTCTTCGCCAGCGAACTCGATGGTGATCCTGCCCTTGCGACGGCCAAGCTGGACCTTGACTCTGGTGTCGAAATGATCGCTGAGCTGGCGCGACAGGGCCTGTTCGCGCTCCGAAGCCACCCGAGGGATGCGGGTACGGGTCATCGGTTGGGCAGCCTCACCCAGTGTGATCAGCTCCTCGGTGCTGCGCACCGATAGGCCCTCAGCAATGATCCGCTCGGCCAGGGCCGTCTGCTCGTTGGGATCGGCCAGACTGAGCAGCACCTTGGCGTGCCCCGCCGAGATCGTGCCCGCCGCCACTTTTCGCTGCACCGCCACCGGCAACTTCAACAGGCGCAGCGTGTTCGAGATCTGTGGGCGGCTGCGGTGGATGCGCGACGACAGCTCCTCGATGGTGCAGCTGAAATCATCCAGCAACTGCGAGTAGGCGTGTGCCTCTTCCAACGGGTTCAGATTCGCCCGGTGCAGGTTTTCTAGCAGCGCGTCGCGCAGCAAATCGGTGTCTTGCGTGCCCCGAATGATGGCAGGAATCACCTCGCGGCCAGCTTGCTTGCTGGCACGAAGCCTTCGCTCACCCATGATCAGCTCGTAGCCTTCACCCGCCCGACGCACCACGATCGGTTGCAGCACGCCCACCTCTTCGATGGATGCGGCGAGTTCGGCCAGCTCATCCTCATCAAAGACCGTGCGAGGCTGATCCGGGTTTGGCTCGATTTCAGCAACCGGCAGCTCGGCATAGGTCGATCCGTCCGCCAGTGGCTGCGAGACAGTGGTTTCTTCCTCGGTATTTGCGAATAAATCGCCTAACCCGCGGCCAAGACCTGGACGTCGCGCACTCATCATTTCTCCTCACTGAACCCGTTTAGGGCAATCTCGGCCGCAGCCCGAATGTAGGCATAGGCCCCCGGCGAGTTTGGCTGGAACGTAATCACGCTTTGACCGTAACTAGGGGCCTCAGCTACCCGCACTGAGCGCGGGATTCGAGTTTTGAGGGTCTGTTTCGGGAAGTGATTGTCTACTTCCGCGGCTACTTCCCGCGCCAGATTGTTGCGTCCGTCGTACATAGTGACCAGCACGGTAGACAATTCCAGCTTGTCGTTAAGCCCGCTTTTTACCTTATTTATTGTGCGCAGCAACTGCGTCAGGCCTTCAAGTGCGTAGTACTCAGCCTGAATCGGCACCATTATTTCGGTGGCAGCCACGAGTGCATTGAGCGTCAACAAGCCGAGCGACGGCGGGCAATCGATGATTACATAGTCGATTTCATTCTTAGCCAGGTAGCGTTGCAGCGCATCGCGCAGCTTTCGCTCTCTGCCGGCTATGTTGACCAATTCGAGTTCGGCCGAAGCAAGTTCAATCGATGCCGGCAGCACCCACAACGCGTCACTGTGTGGCGACGGCACCAGATGTTGCTCAATAGGATCACCGGCCAACAATACTTCGTAGGTACCGGGAATGCCGTGGGTTTGCTCCACACTCATGGCGGTAGTGGCATTGCCTTGCGGATCGATGTCTACCAGCAGCACCCGTTGGTTACCCAAGGCCAGAGCTGTGGCGATATTTACCGCGCTAGTGGTTTTCCCAACCCCGCCTTTCTGGTTTGCAACAACCATAATCCGCGGTGACTCCGGGCGCGGAAAGACCTGCATCGGCTTAAGAATGGCGTGGCCAGCCTCGGGTTCCGGCGGGAAAGCCTCACTAACGTCAGGCTCAAGGCTCGCACGCTTAGGCTGCGTTGTTACCCGCAGGCCCGCTGACTCAGTTGCGGCGGCTTCACGAGGCGGCGCGCTCTTTTTAGCCTCTTTACGACGTCTAAAGATCGCCACCCCGTACTCCTTTTGCTAGCTGCTGTAGGCCAAGTCACTTGAAACCGTTGGCTCAACCGCCGACAAGACTACCTGGCTCCGGCTTAGTCAGCCTAGTTGCGTTAACCATTCTTGTGGATAGCGACTGCCAATTAGGCGTGCAGCCCAATTGACTACGTCGGGCAGCGCCGTATCCTCCGCGTGGCGTTCAGACACCTAACGTTCCACGTGGAACGCAAAACAACTGCCTAGTTTGGCCTGTTCCACGTGGAACGGGCCCATACCCCTAACCACCGTTGCAGTTTGCGCCTACAGTGCAGTTAGCCCGTAGCAGAAGCCATAGTCGGCTGGTCATAGGCAGCTCCTGAGGATGGTTCGCTGAGCTGCAACATCGGCTTGTCTTGTTGCCGTCAATCCCCACCATCATTGACTGCCGAATGCCTACATGCAGCGCCCGAATCCTAGAGCACTTGTGTTTGCGGGGCCGTTCCACGTGGAACGCTGAGAAAGGCAATGCAACCGCAACCCACCTAGCAGGGCTGATTTGCTAAGAGGTTCGGGTAACGTCTGCCCAAGTATCCGTTCCACGTGGAACGTTGAGTGGAAGGCCCCAGCTCACCGCTTGGTTACCGAAACCACCCAGGTGGCTTCGTCGGCTAAGTCATGCCCCACTCGTAGAATCTCGGCGGCTAGGCCACGTTTCGCGAGAATCCGACTAGCCGCGGCCACCTCTTCGGCAACACTTTCACCCTTGAGCGCCAATAGTCTGCCGGCAGGAAACAGTCCGGCAGTGAAGCCGATCAGCTTTGGCAATGGCGCGACCGCGCGAGCTACCACGCTGTCGAAAGTCTCTTGGCAGTCCTCGGCTCGTTCGCGATTGACCCTAACCCGGTCGGCCAGCCCGAGCTGGTCTACTGCTTCACTTAAGAACGTTGTGCGTCGCAGCAGCGATTCGATCAGCGTCACTTGGAGATCGGGGCGAACGATTGCTAGCACCAATCCAGGCAGCCCAGCGCCGGAACCAACGTCGGCAACGCTCTCTCCCTCACCCAGCAACGGCTCCAGCGCGAGACAGTTGGCTATATGGCGCGACCAGATCCGGGACACCTCGCGCGGCCCTATCAGGCCACGCTCCACCCCGACAGTTGTCGCTATATCGACATATCGCTTTAAAGTTTCATGGTTATCGGGATAGTGCTTAGCGATCGCTTCCCGAACCCGGGCCTCGGTCACTTCGGGCTAACAACCACGCAGCGGTGCGGCGGTTCTCCCTCAGATTCGCTGGTCAACCCAGCCTCCGTGACCTGATCGTGGATGATCTTTCGCTCAAACGCATTCAGCGGCGCCATTCGTACGGCCTCGCCGTTTTCGGCGACCTCGGCGATCACATCTTTCGCCATAGCGACCAACTCTGCGCGTCGTCGCTCGCGGAATCCTGCCACGTCCAGCATCAATCGTGAGCGGTTGCCGGTCTCGGTCATAACTACCAGCCGGGACAGCTCCTGCAGCGCATCAAGCACCTCGCCATCCTTGCCGACCAATTGTTCTGAATCAGTATCTATGATCACCTGGGCGCGGCCGTTAACCACACTGTTCTCGATGTCGCCATCGAGGTCAGCTATATCGAGCAATTCCTCCAGGTAGTCGGCAACCAAATCGCCTTCGGCCAACAGCGTCTCGTCCTGGTCGTGCTCAGCAGTCTCAGTCGTATCACTCATAGTGGCTCCTAGTTCTTCTTGCGCGCCGCGCGCGATTTGGTCTTCGGCTGACGTCTAACAGTGCTGCTGCCGCGAACGGTCTGGCGGGTCACTCCCTGGCGAGTAACCTTAGCGCGCTTGCCTTCACCTGCTTCAGTCGCATCGTCTACTACTACCGGCGGCGGCGTGGGCTTAACCTTGCGGCTGCGTGCCGCCCGCTCGGCCATGATCTTCTTCGGGTCCTTGCCCTTGGCGATCATCCGTTCCTCCCACTCAATGTAGGCGGGCGTATTCGGGGCCGGATTATTGCGGATCAAGATGCCCTGCTGCATCATCGTCCACAGGTTCGTCGTCAACCAGTAGATCAACACGCCGATCGGCAGCACAAACGATGAGCCGGCGATCATGATCGGGAAGAAGTACAGCATCATCTTCTGCTGCTGCGCCATCGGCCCGTTCAGCGCCTCCGGCGGCATGTTCTTTCGCATCAGCTGCAGCTGCGTGTAGAACAGCGTGATCACCATCAAGATGACCAACACGATGCCCATAATCTGGGTAGGTCCAAATGGCAGGAACGGCACAATCCGGCGTGCCAGCCCAGCGCCAAACAAGTCGGCTTGCTGTAGCGAGGACACCAAATCGGGGTTCACCTTGAAGAAGTGCCCGCGAATCGAGCCGCTGGAAACCCCCTCCAACACCCGAAACAGCGCCAGGAAGATCGGCATCTGCAACAGCAGCGGCAGACACGACGCGAATGGGCTCACGCCTTCTTCCTTGTACAACTTCATCGTCTCTTCGCCAAGCCGCTGGCGGTCCGAGCCATACTTGTTTTGCAGCTCTTGCACCTTGGGCTGAATTAGCTGCATGTTGCGCGCAGAATTGATCTGTTTCACAAACAGCGGAATCAGCAGGGTGCGAATCACCACCGTGAGCAACACGATCGACAGCGTCCACGTCACCCCGGAGTTTTTGCCGAATACTGGAGTCAGCAGCCAGTGGAAAAACACCACCAACCCCGATACCGCCCAGTACAGCGGCTGCATCATCGTCGACAGGACACCATAAATGCTGTCCCAGATAGTCAACGGCAGAAGTATTTCAAGCACAACTAGACCTCACTCGTCACATGACGTTGTTCCCGTTTCGCCCATTCCTCAGCTTCCGGGGTGCCGGGCACATAGTCCACCCCGCCCATCGACCAAGGATTACACCGAATGATGCGGGTGATCGTCAGCCAAGACCCACGAAACGCCCCGTGGGTTTCCAGCGCCGCCAAACCGTAGGCGGAACAAGACGGATGATATTTGCAAACGTCGCCGTAGATCGGCGAGATCACAGCCCGCCAGGCCTTCACAAACCAGATCAACGGGTATTTCAGCATGGCAGCGCCTTTGCACTTGCCCGCTGGCATGCCGCAGCGAAATCACTGCGCAAAGATTTGCTTTCGGCGGCACCAGGAAGCGCTCTGACCACCACATCGAAACCGGCTGCGGGGATCAACTCCATCGCCAAATGCCGCAACCGCCGCTTAACCCGATTGCGTTTCACAGCGTTGCCAACTGCCTTGGAGACCACAAAACCTACTCGACTGCTGGCGTTTTGATCAGCACGCGCACACCAGTGCACGACGACACTGGCAGAACCAGCGCGAGCACCGCGACGAAAAACTGTGGTGAAGTCAGCGGCTCGACGCAACCGTCTCGACGCGGGCAGCACGAGACTGGCTCAGCCAGCCAGCCGAACGCGGCCCTTGCGCCGACGCGCACTCAAAATCGCGCGCCCGGCACGAGTGCGCATCCGAAGGCGAAAACCGTGGGTGCGGCTGCGCCGACGGTTACTCGGCTGAAACGTACGCTTGCTCATAGCGAGGACTCCCTCGAAAAACTCGGTCTACGGTACGCCCGGGGTTGCCGGGGGAAAGCCGCTCGTCACAAGCGGCGACCAAGCAACGATACGCGCGAACCCGGCCAGAACACAAACTGCGGGCCCAGATTTGCCGGAAACAGACTGACTTCGCTCACGCCGTCCACCCGACACGCCGGAAATCAACGAATCCGGTTGCATACCGGCCCTAGGCTCCACTAGTTTCGATTCCTGCGCTGCGATGTCACTATCGATGTCAAAGCTGCAGCAGGAGACGAGACTATCACCACCCTGTGGAAAAGTCTGTGCAATACTATCGCGGTCAGCGGGCGTGATGACCAAAAGGGGGACATGTGGAGACTTCATCCGCAGACCTCACGCAGCTCTGGGATCGCGTGGTTGAAGCAGCAGACCCGCCATCGCGTTCCTGGCTTAGGCGCACGCAGCCGCAGGCCATCCACGGTTCGACTTTGGTGCTTGCTGTCAGCGACGAAGCAACCCGTGACCGCATCGAGTCGAAGTTGCGCGCAAGCTTGGAACAAAGCCTGAGCGAACTGGCTGATTCCCCTACTCACTTGGCGGTAATGATCGATCCGACGCTTGTGGTTGAGCCTCGGGCCGAAGCCGTTCCCGAGGTTGTGGCTGAACCAGCGCCAGTGGTAACCCCAGAAAAAAATCTCAACGGCAATCAGAAATTAAATCCGCGATACACCTTCGAGTTTTTCGTCGCCGGTTCTTCCAACAGATTTGCCCACGCCGCTGCTGCGGCGGTTGCGGAACAACCCGGCAAGGCTTATAACCCACTGCTGATTTATGGAGCTTCCGGCCTGGGGAAAACTCACCTGCTGCATGCGATAGGCCACTATGTTGCCAGCTACTACGAGCACCTGCGCACCAAGTACGTCACTACCGAAGAATTAACGAACGACTTCATTAACGCCATCTCGCAAAACCAGACGGCGAATTTCCGCCGAAACTACCGAGACGTTGACGTACTGCTGGTCGATGACATCCAGTTCCTGGAAGCAAAAATCCAAACCCAAGAAGAGTTCTTCCACACCTTCAACGCGCTACACAATGCGCAGAAGCAAATTGTCATGACCTCGGATCGGCCACCCAAACTGCTTGAGGCGCTAGAACCGCGGCTGCGATCCCGCTTCGAGTGGGGGCTGATGACCGACATTCAGCCGCCAGACCTGGAAACTCGCATTGCGATCCTGCGAAAAAAAGCTTCGTCAGGACGGTTAACGGCCGGCACCCAGGTGCTCGAACTGATCGCTTCGACGATCACCACCAACATCCGCGAACTGGAAGGCGCGCTCACCCGAGTCGCCGCGTTGGCCAGCCTGAACCAGCAGGAAATCGATATTTCGATAACCGAAGACGTGCTGCGCGACTTGCTGCCCACTAACCGAGACATACCGGTGGACGCTGATGCCATCATGAAGGCCACCAGCAACTACTTTGATATTTCGGTCGAAGACCTCACCAGTTCGAGCCGCGTCGCTCGGATCGCCAACGCCCGACAGATCGCGATGTACCTGTGTCGCGAGTTGACTGATCTGTCGCTGCCAAAGATTGGTGCTCGTTTCGGTGGGCGTGACCACACCACCGTGTTGCATTCGGTGCGCAAGATCAATGACTTGATGAGTCAAGACCGCAACCTGTTCAACCAGGTCAGCGAACTTACCAACCTGGTCAAGCAGGGACGCTAGGTCACCCGAAGTATCCACAGCCAGCTGGCACAACTGCCTTGGTGCCTGGGAGAACTCGCCACACCCTGTGTCGGCAACGAAATTGTGAACACTACTGCTGATAGTTATACCCAGGCACCAACATAGATATCCACCGTTAATTTCTGGTTTGGCTAGGCAAATTAGTTGTTATCCACAGAATCAACAGCTCCTATGACTACTACTGAATAGTTATTTAGAAGCTAACCTTAAAGTCACGACGGTGGAAGATGTGGAAACGCCAAACCACAACTGAGCCGCATCGATCGGCGTTTTTTCCCAGTCAGCTTGCCTGGTACGGTCGAGGTTGTGACAACCGCAGCACGAGCCTTAAAGCTAAGCAAGGTCTATGGCAGCGGGGAAACCGCAGTATCAGCCTTGGCTGAAGTCGACTTGAACATCGAAGCAGGCAAGTTCACTGCCATCATGGGACCTTCAGGGTCTGGCAAGTCCACCCTCATGCATCTGCTGGCTGCGCTGGACACGCCAACCGCTGGCGATGTCTACATCGGTGAGACGAATATCGCTGACCTCAATGATCGCGACCTCACTGTGCTGCGACGGGAGCGGATCGGTTTCATTTTCCAGGCGTTCAACCTGATTTCGACGCTGAACGCGGCAGAAAACATCCAGCTGCCAGTCAACATCGCTCGCCGTAAGGTCGACAAAGACTGGTTCGCCAAGGTCGTCTCGGCACTCGATTTATCGCAACGCCTATCGCACAAGCCAGCCGAGCTGTCAGGCGGGCAACAGCAGCGGGTCGCCTGTGCCCGAGCGATGATGAACCGGCCAGAGATCATCTTTGCCGACGAACCAACCGGCAACTTGGACTCCACTTCTGCCCATGAGGTGTTGAAGTTCCTACGGCAAAGCGTCGACGAGCTTGAGCAGACCATCGTGATGGTTACCCATGATCCGGTGGCCGCCAGCGTTGCCGATCATGCGGTATTCCTTTCCGATGGCAGCATCATTGCGCAAACGGATCACACCGATCACGATTCGCTGCTGGAACTCATGCGCAAGCTTTATGCCCGGCCAGCTGCTACTACGACAGCACCTAAACCGGCTGCGGCAGCGGCAACAGGAACTAGTGCAGCCAAGCACGAGGCTAGTTCGACGGCGAAGGGCACTAGCCGCGAAGCTGAATTCATCCCGGAGGATCCGTTTGCTCCCCGACCGCGTCGAGGCAGCTTGCCGCTAGATGATTTCGACCAGGATTACCCAGCCAATTCTCAGTTTTCGACGTCGCGAGAGCAGTGATGCTACGAGCCACTTGGAAGTCGTTGTGGAGTCGCAAGTGGCGACTATTTTTGAGCACGCTGAGTATCAGCCTTGGCATCGCCTTCATTGCTGGTTCCATGATCTTCACCAACAAGCTGGACAACAGCTTCAACGACATCATCTACAGCACCTCGGCCGACGTAAACGTCGTGCTGGATGAAGATGGCCCCAGAAAACCAGACAAGATCTCATCGGAACTAACCGACGAGTTGCTTGCCGAAATAGAAAAGCTATCCGGCGTAAGCAAAGCGGAGGGCGATTTCGTCGCGTTCGACGTGTACCCGATGGACACCGAAGGCAGGCTGCTCAGTCTAGGTGGCGCACCAGGTCTTGGGATCTTGTTCCGTGATTCGCCTGCTATGGGCGGGCGTCCCAGCGGACGAGTCGTAGCGGGCCGGGTGCCAACCAAGGATTCCGAGGTCGCCTTGGATCCAACTACGTTGCTGCGCAGCGGCTACCGCATCGGTGACGATATCGACATCTACGTGACCAACCAGGAAACCCGTAGCTATCAGATCGTGGGAACCGCGACGTTGGGTAACGGCGGTACCGCGGGCGCCAGTTACACGTTCATGACCCTGGCCGAGCTGCGCCGGATCTCAGCTCAATCGCAACCGCTCTATACCGGCGGCTGGATCACCATCACCGAAAGCGCTGATGCGGACAAAGTGGCCAACGAGGTCAACTCGCTACTGCCCGCTGGGCTGAAAGCGGTCACCGGTGAGAAACAGGCCAACGAGATTGAAGAGTCCCTGTCGATCGGGCTCACTTTCTTGAACTCGGTGTTGCTGATTTTCGCCGCCATCTCGCTACTAGTTGCAGCACTGCTGATCGTCAACACGTTTTCCATTCTCATTTCGCAACGAACCCGCGAACTTGCCCTGCTAAGGGCGCTTGGCGCAAGTCGCAGCCAAGTTCGTACCTCAGTGCTGGTGGAGGCCTTCGTTGTAGCGATAGTGGGCGCCACGATCGGGCTGGGGATTGGATTCCTGCTGGTTTGGGGGGTGGCGATCGTGTTGTCGTCGCTCGGTGTGAACCTAGGCGAGGTGCGACCAAACTTGACCTGGCAGATCGCGGTGATCTCGTATGTCGTTGCAATCGCCACTACCCTAGCCGCTGCCTACTTCCCGGCGCGCAAAGCCTCGGCTACCCGTCCGGTTGAGGCGATGACAAGAGCCAGTGCCGGCGAGCATCGCGATGTCGGCGTTAGCGCGTATGTGGGAATCGCCCTGTTGGAAGTGGGCATCGCGGCTGTGGTTTGCGGGCTGTGGCTGAACGTCGGCGACCCGCTGTATTGGGTTGGTCCCGGCTTGGCGGGAATCCTCGTCGGTGCCGTGCTCGGTAACGGGGTACTTGGCAAGCCGCTGCTGTGGCTGCTCGGCAAGATCGCGGGATTTGGGTTCGGCTCGATTGGCAAGTTGGCGCACCGAAACATCGTCCAGCAACCTCGTCGCGCTGCCGCCACTGCCGCTACCCTGGTGATCGGTCTCACCCTGGTGTCCGCGGTGGCGATTTTGGCCGCTAGCACCAATGCATCGGTTCGTGCTGACATCACTGAGAATCAGCGCGGCGACTTCGTGGTGAGTGCGGTCAATTTCCGGCCCTTCCCCCGCAGCATCGTGACCGAAGCTGCGAGTATTGACGGCGTCGAGGATGTTTGGTTGCGCGCCACCACCCAGGCGAGTTACAACGATTCCCCGATAGTGGTGACCGGGACGACGCCGCAGTCGCTGAACAACGGCATCGCCGTCGATGTGCTCGCTGGCGAATTACAAACTCACGGCGTGATGCTCAGTTACAACTTCGCGGTCGAAAACGACCAACCAATGGGCAGTCTCGTGGAGTTGGCGACCGGAAACGATTTGACCTTGAAGCTTCGGGTGACCGGCATTTTTGACGGTGACTCAGCCCCTCGCCTGGGCGATGCGATTGTGGCGATGGAGTCCTACGGGCAATTGGGCGATTCGAAGGTGGTGGATTTCGTGTCCGTCGCCGCTACTGCCGGGGCAGACCTGGCGGAAGTACAGACCAAGTTGCAGGCCATCGTCGAAGATATCCCCACCGTGGTGGTAACCAGCAATCAGGAATATGCCGATCAGGTTTCAGCCCAGTTCGATCAGGTGTTCGCGGTGCTTTATGCGCTGCTTGGCCTCGGGTTGGTCATTTCGGTCTTGGGGATTATGAACACCCTGATCTTGTCGGTGACCGAACGCACCAGAGAAATCGGGTTGCTGCGGGCAATTGGTTTAACCAGAGGCCAACTGCGGGTGATGATAGCTATTGAAAGCGTCATCATCTCCTTAATTGGTACGGTAATCGGCCTTGTGATTGGCTTGGTGGCTGGCCACGCCATAGTGATGGTGTTGAACGATGCTGGCGTCACCCAGGTGACTATTCCGTGGGTGCAGCTGCTGGTGTTCTTAGTGGTGGCCGTGGTGTTTGGGCTGGTGGCAGCATTGGTGCCCAGCCAGCGGGCGGCAAAGCTAAACGTTTTGGACGCTATTGCGGTGGAGTAACGTGCCGGGTTTGGCTAGTTTGCGGTGGCCAGGGACTCAAATCACTGAATTGGCCGCTATGCTGGCACCAGAATTGTCGGGTGGCAATGACAACTGTGCAAGGGGACGAAAGTGAAGATTCGGGTTGAACGCGATGCTCTAGCCGATGCGGTGGCTTGGGTTGCTCGTAGTTTGCCGCACCGTCCGACGGCGCCGATCCTGTCTGGGCTTCGGCTGGAGGCGGATGATTCGGGATTGACGCTGTCGAGTTTCGACTCTTCAACTTCGGCGAAGATGAAGCTGCCTGCGCAGGTCACTGATGAGGGCGCCGCGCTGGTTTCGGGCAAACTGTTAGCCGAAATCGCCCGTAGCCTGCCGAATCAACCCGTCGAGATGGTTGCCGACCACCTGAAGGTGGAGCTGACCTGTGGCTCGGCCCGGTTCACGCTGCAAACGTTGCCCGTCGACGAATACCCCGAGCTACCCGAGCTGCCGGAGGCCTCCGGAACCGTTGCCGCCGCCGACTTTGAAAAGGCCGTGCAACAGGTGTTTGTTGCTGCTGGCCGCGACGAAATGCTCAGTGTCTTCACCGGTGTGCGGATCGAGATCGACGGCGAACATCTTTCGCTGTTGGCCACCGACCGCTACCGCGTGGCATTGAAGGAGATCACCTGGCAGCCAACCCAGCCTGAGGTTTCCGGCGCAGTGTTGGTGCCAGGCCGGGTGCTGGCTGAGACCGCCAAGTCGATGGCTAGCGGCCAGGAAATCACAATTTCGCTGTCCACTACCGAGGCCGAAGGCGATGGCATCGCCGGATTCGTCGGCGAGGGGCCAAAGGGCAGTCGCGAAGCCACCACCCAGCTGTTGGGCCAGCAGTTCCCGAAGGTGCGGCACCTGATGGATGTTGACCCCAGTGTCAGCGTGCGGGTCAATACCGGCGACCTGCTGGCTGCCGTGCGGCGCGTCTCGCTCGTGGCCGAGCGCAACACCCCGCTGCGCATGATCATCAATGACGACAACATTGCGCTGGAGGCCGCCACCGGCGACCAGGCGCAGGCCTCTGAGGCGATTGTGGCCGAGGTGCACTCCACGGCGGAAGAAAAGTCGATCACTGCCGCCGGGTTCAACCCGACCTACCTGCTGGATGCGCTGACTGCGGTCGACGCGCCCTTCACCCACTTCTCGTTCACGCAGCCGGGCAAGCCGTGCCTGATCACCGGGCTGGCTACGCTCGACGGCGAGCAGTTGCTGGACTATCGCCACGTGATCATGCTCATGCGCCTGCCTGACTGATCGCATCGTCGCCGCGGCGTACCGCATGTTTGTCACCGAGCTTACTGTCACTGACTTTCGTAACTACGCCTCGGCCAAGGTGAACCTCGGGCCCGGCATCAACGTCTTTATCGGCCCGAACGGGCAGGGCAAGACCAACCTGGTGGAGGCCGTCGAGTATCTCTCGACGATGTCTTCGCACCGGGTTGCCGCGAGCGCCCCATTGATCCGGGCCAACTGTGACTCGGCGCTACTGGGCGCGAAGGTGCGGGCTGGGATTGATGATGAGCGGCAACTTAGCGTCGAGCTGGAGCTGTCGCGGTCTCGTTCGACACAGGCCAGGTTGAATCGTAACCAGGTGTCGCGGCCGCGCGACATTGTTGGTGCGTTGCGCACGGTGGTGTTTTCACCGATGGACCTGGCCATCGTTCGCGGTGACCCGGCAGATCGGCGCGCTTGGCTGGATTCGATGGTGGTCACCAGATGGCCGCGGATGGCTGGGGTTAAGCAGGATTACGACCGGGTGCTAAAGCAACGAAACGCGTTGCTGAAATCGATGTCTGGTCGGCGGCTGGGGCCAAGTGGCACCGACGAGGAGTACACCTTGGAGGTGTGGAACGAGTCGCTGGCCCGGATCGGGGCGGAGTTGTTGCACGCCCGGCTGGACACGTTGGCAGACCTGCAGCCAATGGCGCAGCAGGCGTACGAGATTATCGCCCCGATCAACAATTTGGTATCAGCAAGGTATCGAGCGAGTGTGGAGTTGGGGGACTCGCATCGGGCCGAGGACGTGCGGGGAGCACTGCAACAGCGCCTGCTGACGGCGCTAGCCGATAACCGGGAAGCCGAGCTGGCCCGCGGCGTCACCCTGGTTGGGCCGCACCGCGACGAGATTGAGTTGCGCATCGGTGATCTGCCAGCAAAGGGTTACGCCTCGCATGGGGAATCTTGGTCGCTGGCGTTGGCGCTGCGGCTAGGCGGCTTTGAGGTGGTGCGTGCCGATGGCACCGAGCCGGTATTGGTGTTGGACGACGTGTTCGCTGAGCTGGACACCGCCCGGCGGGAGCGGTTGGCGCAGCTCGCCTCGCAAGCCGAGCAGGTGTTAATTACTGCAGCGGTCGAAACCGATGTGCCGAAGTTCGCTGCCCAACGGCGGTTCCGCGTCAACCAGGCCACGGTGAGCGAGGCCGAGGAAGTATACGATGAGGGTTCGGCAGCTGCGGCGAGCGCGGTTGTTGCGGCTGCCGAGAAGAGTCAGGCCGAAGAAGTCAGCGAGGCTGTCGATGAGTGAACCCCAGCTGCCAGATAGTGACCAATCACCTGCCGAAGCTGAGTTTGAGCTAGCCGAACAGGTGGCCCAACGCATCGCCGGATCGCAGTTCAGTTCGCCGTTGGCGCAGCCAGCGCCGCCGCGGCGGCGCCGCCGAAATCCGGCGGCCGGGGAGCAACGCTCCGGTGCCCACCCAGACAACCGCGACCCCCAATTGCTTGGTTCAGTGCTTAAGCAGGTTAGCCAACGCCAGGGCTGGCAGCGACAAATATCGTTGTCGCTGGTGTTGCGTCGCTGGCCGGAACTGGTGGGACAAGCCAACGCGGATCACTCCAAGCCGGTGACCTACGAAGACGGTGTATTGGTGATCAAATGTGATTCCACGGCCTGGGCCACTGGCATGCGCTACAGCGCGTCCCAACTCGTCGCGAAACTGAACGCTGAGCTGGGCGAGCAAACCATCAAGCGGGTCGATGTCCGCGGCCCCGATGCGCCCAGCTGGAAGAAGGGACGGCTGTCGGTGCGTGACGGCCGTGGCCCGCGCGACACCTATGGCTAGGGATAGCTGCATTTTCCCGCGGAAAAGTCACGCCAGTAGGCAATTTCAAGGCGTTGCAGCGCTTCAACAGCGAAAGTGAGTGACTTTTCCGCGGAAAGTAGCACCAACCAGGTGACTACTGCATCCGGTGGAACTCCTCCGCGTCGGCGCGCGATCCGGTAATCATGATCTGGTCGCCGGGCAGCAGCATGGTGTCGTCATCGGTGTCTTGCCAGGGCTCATCGCCGTGCTTGATCGCGATGATGCTGATTCCCCACGGGTTGTCTTCCTTGATCTCGCCGATGGTCTTTTCGGTACAGACGCTGGGGACGGTGGTGCGCACTAGCGCCAGCCCGTCGCCGAGGTCGATGTAGTCCTGTGCCGATTCGCGCAGCAGGTGAGCGACGCGGCGGCCCATCTCGGTCTCGGGGTAGATCACGTGCTCCACCCCCAGCTGCTCCAGGATGCGGCCGTGCGCCTCGGATACGGCCTTAGCCCAGATGCTCTTTACGCCCATGCTGAGTAGCAGTGAGGTCACCAGGACGCTGGCTTCACCGGCCACTGCGTGAGTCACCTTGGTGTTCAGTGCCTGGATTACGTCGGCGTCGGTGTCCACCGCCAGCACCTCGGTGCCCATATCCATCAGCTCGAATGCCAACGCTTGCCCGAATCGGCCCAACCCGATGACGGCCACGGTGTCGACATCCAGTGCGGTATCCCTGGATAGCCAGCCCCACTTACCCAATGATCGGCCTTTCCTTCGGCAGTTCGTAGAGGCGTTTGCGTTCGCGCAATGCCAGCGACGACGCAAACGTGATTGGTCCTAGACGGCCAACGTACATCAAACCACAGAGCACGAGCAGACTGGCCGGATCTAATTGAGCGGTGATGCCCGTGCTCAACCCCACCGTGCCGAACGCCGACATCACCTCAAACAGCACCTTGTCGAGGTTGTAGGGCGAGAACAGCGTGATCGCCAGCGTCGCGCCAAACACCAGTGCCATGGCCAGGCCGACCACGGCGATGGCCTGGCGGTGCACCGAACGGGCTAGGCGTTTGCCCATGATGTTCACGGCGGCCTCGCCACGCACCTCGGTCCACACAATAAAGACCAGCACCGCGATGGTGGTGACTTTCACGCCGCCAGCGGTACCGGCTGGGCCGCCGCCAACAAACATGAAGAAGTCCAGGCCCAGCCAGGTGGCTGAGTGCATCCCGCCGACCGGAATGCTGTTGAAACCAGCGGTCCTGGTTTGCACCGCCTGAAAGATGCCGGGCAGCAGCTTGTCGTACCACGGCAACTCGCCTAGCGTCAGCGGATTGTTCCATTCCAACGCCAGCACGTACAGCGAACTCAGCACCAGCAAGGTGACCGTCATGACGAGCACGATCCGGGTATTCATCGTCCATTTCAGGCCGTCTTTGAAATAGTGACGAAGCTGCATGAGTACTGGGAAGCCAAGGCCGCCAAGGATGATCGCCACCATGATCGGAATGCAGACCGTGGGGTCGGTTACGTAGCGGATCATGGAGTCGCTGTATAGCGAGAAGCCAGCGTTGTTGAATGCGGAGACGGCATGGAAAACGCCGTACCAGATCGAGTCGATGAAACTGTGTTCGCCGCCTAGCCAGAATCGCAGGAACAAAATGGCGGCGACGATCCCCTCAATGAGCAGCGTGATCTTGATGATGCTGAACGTGATGGTGCGAACCCGGCCGTAGCCTTCGGTCTTGAATTCGGCGGCCGCAGTCACTTTGGTGCGGTAGGGCAGGTTCCCCAACACCGCCATACCGATTACCGAGGCCAGGGTCATGACGCCGAAGCCGCCGATCTGGATCAACACCAGGATCACAAACAGCCCGAACTCGGACCAATAGGTTTGGGTATCGACGATCGTCAGCCCGGTCACGCACACGGCGGAGGTGGCGGTGAAAAAAGCTTCGAGTACCGACGCGCTTCCCTCGCCACGTTTGGCGATAGGCAGCAGTAGTAACAGCGTCCCAAGCCAGGCGGTGCTGGTGAAGCCCAGCATGATCGCCCGGGGTGGGTTTAGGCGCCTCACAAAAGCGGACACCGCGCCAGTATGCCTCTCGGCGGCGCTTTGCGCGAGCCGTTGGCCGCAATCCGTCACTTCGGCAGACGGTTTTCCGGGCTGCCGCTGAGCCGTGGCCGCGGGGTTGTGGCACCGAAACGTGGCAGCAGATTTTGCAAAAGAGTGCGGATTTGGCAGGGAGCAACCAAGGACAGGTACTGGTATGCCAGTCCGGGGGTTGAATCGCTAGAAACGCCGGTTGAGGGCCAATGACGCCACGTGGTACGTGCGGTAACTGTAATTTCGGCCGGAAACGAGTACACTTGCATAGGTATCGCACCGCCGGATATCCGGCGGTTGTTCATTGTAGACGGGAGAATGGGTGTCTGACGAGCAGCAACCGGCCGTTAAGGCGGCCGAACCCAAAACCGACGGCGGTGGCTACGACGCCGACCAGATTTCCGTACTTGAGGGGCTAGAAGCGGTTCGCAAACGCCCAGGCATGTACATCGGCTCCACCGGCGAGCGCGGCCTGCACCATCTGGTGTACGAGATCGTCGACAACTCGGTGGACGAAGCGTTGGCTGGCTACTGCGACCGCATCGACATCGAGCTGTTGGATGATGGCGGGGTGCGAGTGGCCGACAATGGCCGGGGCATCCCAGTCAAGAAGCATCCGGTGGAGAAGATCCCGACCGTCACCCTGGTGCTGACGGTGCTGCACGCCGGCGGCAAGTTCGGCGACGGCGGCTACAAGGTTTCGGGCGGCCTGCACGGTGTGGGCTCCTCGGTGGTGAACGCGCTTAGCGAGAAGCTGACGGTGGAGGTGCGCCGTGATGGCCACCGCTTCGAGCAGACCTTCGCCGACGGCGTCCCGGTTACCGAGCTGGTCAAGAAAGAGGCAACCAGCGACACCGGCACCACCGTCACGTTCTACCCCTCGGCCGAGATCTTCGAGACCACCACCTACAACTACGACACCCTGGTTACCCGGTTTAGGGAGATGGCCTTCCTCAACAAGGGGCTGACGATCACTATCGCCGACAAGCGCAGCAAGCGCAGCGACGATGACGAGCTCGACGATGAGGGCGAACGGCGCGACGAGTTCTGCTACGAGAACGGCTTGATCGACTACGTGAAGTTCCTGGCTGGCCGCCGGGATGCAATCCATTCGGGCGTAATCGGCATCGAGGCGGGCGACGATGACGACCAGATCAGCGTCGAGATCGCGATGCAGTGGACCTCGTCGTACGCCTCCAGCGTGCACACCTTCGCCAACACCATCAACACCCACGAGGGCGGCACCCACGAGGAGGGCTTCCGCGCCGCGCTGACCGCCACCGTCAACAAGTGGGGTGAGGCCTGGGGGCTGGTCAAGAAGAAGGAAGACCGGGTCTCCGGTGACGACATTCGTGAGGGCTTGACCGCGATCATCAGCATCAAGCTGGGCGAGCCGCAGTTCGAGGGCCAGACCAAGACCAAGCTGGGCAACACCGAGGCGCGTAATTTCGTGCAGCGGGTGATGAACGCCGAGCTGGGCGACTGGTTCGAGCGTAACCCGGCCGAAGGCAAGGAAATCATTCGCAAGTCGCAGGCGGCTGCCGCCGCCCGGATGGCCGCCCGCAAGGCCCGCGACATCGCCCGTAACCGCAAGGGCCTGCTGGGTGGCGGCGGGCTGCCGGGCAAGCTGATCGACTGCCAGTCGACCAATCCGGAGGAATGCGAAGTTTTCATCGTCGAGGGCGACTCGGCTGGCGGCTCGGCCCGCGGCGGCCGCGACCCCAAGACCCAGGCGATCCTGCCGATCCGCGGCAAGATCCTTAACGTCGAAAAGGCGCGCCTCGACAAGATCCTGGCCAACCGCGAGGTCGAGGCGATCATCAGCGCGCTGGGTACCGGCATCCAGGACGATTTCGACATCAACAAGCTGCGCTATCACAAGATCGTGCTGATGGCCGACGCCGACGTGGACGGCGCGCACATCCGCACTCTGCTGTTGACGCTGCTGTTCAGGTTTATGCGGCCGCTGATCGACGGCGGGTACGTCTATCTGGCCCAGCCGCCGCTGTTTAGGCTGCGCTGGACCAACGCGCCGCACGAGCTGGCCTACACCGATTCCGAGCGCGACGGGTTGCGTGCGCTTGGCCTGGAGGCTGGCAAGAAGCTGCCGAACGTTAACCCGATTCAGCGGTACAAAGGTCTCGGCGAGATGAACGCCGACGATCTGTGGGAGACCACCATGGATCCGGACCGGCGCATCCTGCTGCAGGTCAGCCTGGACGACGCGGCCGCCGCCGACCAGATGTTTTCCATCCTGATGGGTGAGGACGTCGAGCAGCGCCGCAGCTTCATTCAACACAACGCCCGCGACGTGCGGTTCCTCGATATCTGACGAAAGAGAGCCATGACTGATCAGCCAGAAAGCGTCGAGGAGACCGGCATCGTGCCGCCTGCGCTAGGCACCGTCGAGCCGGTGGACCTGCAGGTGGAGATTCAAAAGTCCTACCTCGACTATGCGATGAGCGTCATCGTCGGGCGCGCGCTGCCCGATGTGCGCGACGGCCTGAAACCGGTGCACCGCCGGGTGCTGTATGCCATGTGGGACGGTGGCTACCGGCCCGACCGTGGCTGGAACAAGTGCTCGCGCGTTGTCGGTGAGGTCATGGGTCTGTACCACCCCCATGGCGACTCCGCGATCTATGACACCCTGGTGCGATTGACCCAGCCGTGGGCGATGCGGCTGCCGTTGGTGACCGGGCAGGGCAACTTCGGCTCGCAGGGCAACGACTCGGCCGCCGCCATGCGGTACACCGAGTGCAAGCTTGCCCAGCCTGCCGCCGAGATGGTGCGCGAGATCGAACAAAACACCGTCGACTTCAAGCCCAACTACGACAACCGGGAGACCGAGCCGGTGGTGTTGCCGGCGCGCTACCCGAACCTGCTGGTCAACGGCTCTTCGGGCATCGCGGTCGGCATGGCCACCAACATCCCTGCGCACAACCTGCGCGAGGTTGCCGACGCCGTGCATTGGGCGCTGCAGCATCCCGAGGCCACCAAGGAGGAGGTGCTGGAGGCCGCCATCGAGCGCATCCAGGGCCCGGACTTCCCCGGTGGCGGGCTGATCGTCGGCCGCCAAGGCATTGAGGACGCTTACCGCACCGGCCGCGGCTCGGTGACGATGCGCGCCGTGATGGACCTTGAGGAGGAGGCCAACGGCCGCCAGCTCATCGTCATCACCGAGCTGCCCTACATGGCTAACCCGGACAACCTGGCCGCCCGCATCGGCGAACTGGTCAGCTCTGGCAAGCTGACCGGCATCGCCGACATCCGCGACGACACGTCCGCGCGCACCGGCTTGCGGCTGGTGGTGGTGCTCAAGCGCGACGCCCAACCGCGCGTCGTGATGAACAACCTGTACAAGTACACCGCGCTGCAGGACACCTTCGGCTGTAACATGCTGGCCCTGGTGGATGACGTGCCGCGCACCCTGCGGCTGGACCAGTTCATCCGGTATTGGATTCGCCACCAGATCGAGGTAATCCGGCGGCGCACCCAGTTCCAGTTGGAGGACGCCGAGAAGCGCGCCCACCTGGATCGCGGGCTGGTCAAGGCGCTCAACATGCTGGACGAGGTCATCGCCTTGATCCGGGCCTCGCGGACCGCCGAGGACGCCAGCGAGGGCCTGCAAGAGCTGCTGGAGATTGACGAGCTGCAGGCCCGTCACATCCTGGATCAGCAACTGCGGCGCCTGGCAAGCATGGAGATCCAAAAGATCATCGACCGGCTGGCCGAGATCGAGGCGCTGATCACCGACCTGAAAGACATCCTCGCTCGGGAGGAGCGCCAGCGCGAGATCGTGGGCACCGAGCTGAGCGAGATCGTCGACAAGTACGGCGACGAGCGGCGCACCCGGATCGTCGCGGCCACCGGCGACATGAGCGAGGAGGATTTCATCCCCGACCGCGACGTGGTGGTCACCATCACCCACGGCGGCTACGTCAAGCGCACCCTGGCCGACCAGTATCGGTTGCAGAAGCGGGGCGGCAAGGGGGTTCGCGGGGCCGCGCTGCGCCGCGACGACGAGGTGGCGCACCTGGTGACCACCAGCAACCATCAATGGCTGCTGTTCTTCACCAACCTGGGCCGGGTGTACCGCATCAAGGCCTGGCAGCTGCCGGAGGCGAGTCGCGACGCCAAGGGCGGGCACGTCGCTGGCCTGCTGAGTTTCCTGCCTGACGAGCACATCGCCCAGGTTTTGACGCTGCGCAGCTACCAAGATGCGCAGTATCTGCTGCTGGCCACCCGCGACGGGCTGGTTAAGAAGACGGCGTTGGAGGCCTACGACACGCCGCGGCAGGCCGGGGTCATCGCCATCAACTTCCGCGATGAAAACGACGAGCTGATCGGCGCCGAGCTGTGCTCCGATACCGACGAGGTGCTGTTGATTTCCCGCAAGGGCCAGTCGATCCGGTTCACCGCCGATGACGAGCAGTTGCGGCCGATGGGCCGGGCGACTTCCGGCGTCACCGGTATGAAGTTCCGCAACGGTGACGCGCTGCTCAGCATGGCGGTGCTGCGCAGTGGTGAGGATCTGGCCGAGAAGAGCGTCTTTACGCTTACCAACGGCGGCTTCGCTAAGCGCAGTCGGCTGGGTGAGTACCGGCTGCAGAACCGGGGCGGCCTGGGCATCAAGGCCATGCGGCTGAATGAGGAGCGTGGCTCCCTGGTGGGCGGGTTGATTGTGAGCGACACCGATGAGGTGATCGCGATGCGCACCTCGGGTCAGATCACCCGCAGCGCGGTGGCCGATGTGCCGGTGAAGGGCCGGGACACGATGGGCCTTCGGTTGTGCCAGACGGTACGGTGGTTGCAGAGGGGGCATCGGGTGAAGAGGTGCTTGAAGGGAGATCCTCATGAGTGACCGGCACGTTCGTTGGCCGAGTGCTGATGGTTCGCCGGGGATTGATTTTTCACCCCCTGCGTTCCGTGATAGCGAAACGCCAGCTGTCTTCGAGGACGATACCCAAAGCTATGACGCGAGCTTGAATAATTTCGGCGACGACTTTGCAAGTGATGCCGCCGAGGTTGACGTGGCCATGGATACGCTAGAGCCTGCCGCTGAAGTCGATACCAACACCTACGAGATGGGCTTTGCTAAGTCTGGTGGTGATGACTTCGAGGATCTGGAGATGCCGCATGAGGTCGATGAAATCTCGACGGTGGAGCCAGATGTTGCGCCGGTGGCACCCGGCGCTGCCCCCGAGGTGACCGGGATCCCCGTTGATGCACCAAAGCCCAAGGTTGCTACGCCCCGCACCCGGCGCGCCCGGTTGCGGTTGTCGCGTATCGATCCGTGGTCGGTGATGAAAGTCACGTTCTTGTTCTCGATCGCGTTCGGCATCATGGCGATGGCGTTGGTAGCGGTGCTGTGGTCGTTGATCTCAGGTTCTGGCAGCCTGGATGCGATCAACCAGATCGTGCAAAGCCTGTTTGGTGGCACTTCTGAGCAAGAATTCAGAATCCAGGAGTACCTGAACACGCCGCGGGTGATGGGCTTCATGGCGCTGATCTCGGCTATCGACGTGGTCATCATTACCGCAGTCAGCACACTCATGGCGTTCCTGTACAACCTGTCGGCCATCATCTTGGGCGGCCTGGAAATCACTCTCGCGGAAGACTAAAGCGGCCAGTGTCCCCGCGTTTGGTACGTGGTGATGACTGCGCTAGAGTTGTTCCTCGGCACTCGGGCCTATAGCTCAGACGGTTAGAGCGCTGCCCTGATAAGGCAGAGGTCACTGGTTCAAGTCCAGTTAGGCCCACCGAAAGCAGTCGTAGCTTCAGCATTGATTCTTTGGCATGTTGCGCGTGCCTTGAGTTATTGCTGTGTCGAATCGGTTGCTTCGCTAGTTCACGCTAGGTGCAGTAAGCGCAAACTGGCCTGGCCGTGGCTGGCTATCTATGTTGCACAGCTTCGCGTGACTCAGTGATTGATCTCGTTGGGTGACGCTTGGCTGTTGTTTCGATGGCTTGGATTATCGGTACTTGCAGCATCGGCATCAGTAGAGAATATGGCGGGCTTTCTGAGGGCCTTGTCAAGGTTAGGGAATGAGTAACGTTGGTAGTGGAGTGTCTACTCGGGTACCAAGAGTAATTATTACCTTTTGTTACTATATTCTTTTCAGTGCCTGGGCTGTTTAGTCAAAATAAACATTTGTTTCGAGTGATTTCGCGCGGAGTTTGACAAAAGTAAGTAGACCGACCTACCGTTTGTACCAATGTAGATATACAAGAATTGCTGAATTATGTCAGCTTGGCTCTGGGAACGTCCTTGGGCTGAAAACCTCGAAGAGGAAAGATATGGGGGAAGCATGTCGATAAGCATGCGCGCCTGGACGCGGAGGCTTTCCGTGCTCATGGCGATAATTATGGCGCTCGCAGTGCAAGGCACGTTGAGCGCTCACGCGGTGGATCATCCCAACGCGATCAGTAACATCAAGGTTTCAGTAAACGGAGGAAACCCCGATGACGCCGCGAACACGACCAGCGCGATTCGTGTAGACGCGGATTGGGAAGTTGTTAACCCACAGCCCGGGGATACTTTCTCGATGACTCTTCCTAAAGAGCTCACGAAGAACGCGCTCCTCACAAACTTTAATTTGACGGACCCGAATGATTCCAACAAGATTTTGGCTAACTGCGAGGTAACAAAGGATTCGCCCACTAAGGTTAATTGCACCCTCACTGACGCAGTTGCTGGCGAAAGCAAAGCCTTTGGCAAGATGTACGTTGTCGTTAAGGTTTCGGAAAGCACCGAAAAAACGAAGCTAGAGTTCGAGGTCGGCGGTAAAAAAGTTTACGTCGATACCCCGGGCGGGAAACCGATTGGCGAAGGTTCGACGAATCCGCCAAAGCCGCCGGACTACAAGCTGCAGAAGTCTTCTTGGCAATCCGGTACGGAAGGGCTGCTTGGCTGGCAGATCAGGATCCCGGGTGCAAAAACTGAAGGCGTCAATCCGGTAACTCTCGTGGATAGGTTTAATGACTCCTCCGACGAGGGCTTCAGCGACCACACCCGCCCGGACGAGGCTAAGTACCCGGGCCAGCAGCAGGGCACGTTTAACAAGTATAACCCGGACACCAACAAGTGGGAGCTTGTCAAAAAGTACGATATCAACTGGGACGACGACGGCAAGGGCTTCAAGGTTGACCTAACTGACCTAGACCCGAACTCGCTGTATTCCTTCAGCTACTACACCCAGATGGTTGATCCGAAGGATGGCGATATCTACGGCAACACGGCAACTGTTGCGGGTGAAAAATTGGTCCGCACCCAGAAATTCGAGATGTTTGGTGGTGGCACCGCGCTCAGTGAGAATGAGAGCAAGTTCACTATTTCTAAGAAGCTGGAGGGCATTGCCGCTGCGGATTTGCCAGCTGGCACCGAGTTCACGGTTAAGTACAAAATCAATAGCGCTACGCCGGTTGAGGGTACGTTGAAGGTGCCAGCTGATGGTACTGCTGTGTCGTCTGATGTTTTCAAGGATATGGCCGGCGCAGAGGTGACTTTGTCTGAAATCGATCTTCCTGATGTTGCGGGTTATGAGTGGGGTGCTCCTGCTTTTAGCGAGTCGACTTTCGAGCTTGAGAAGGGCAAGGTTACTGCAATTACCTTAACGAATACTGCGACCAGGCAGATGGGTTCGTTCTCGGTGACTAAGGCTGTTAAGGGTGAAGTTGCTGAGTTGGTGCCTGCTGATACTGAGTTCACTGTTCATTACACCCATGATGGTGGCGAAGGCGACTTGAAGGTTTCTGCTGCTGGTGGAGCGGTTGAGTCGCCGAAGTTGCCTGCCGGTACCAAGGTGACGCTGTCTGAGCCGACTTTCCCTGAGATTGATGGTGTGGTTTGGGGTGCTCCCAAGATCGAGCCGGAGACCGTGACTATCGCTGCTGGTGAGCCAGTTAACGTGATTGTGACCAACACTGCTACGAGGAAGCCTGTTTTGGACTTGGCGTTGCGTAAGACGCTGGCTGATGGTCAGGCCGAGGTTGTTCGGGTTGGCGATAAGGTGACCTTCGATATTGAGGTGTTCAACCAGGGCAATACTCGTGTTGCGGGTATTGAGTTGGTGGATTATCTGCCGGCTGAGTTGGAGTTGGCTGATGCTAACTGGACTGCTGGTCCTGATGGTATGGCCACGACGTGGCTCAAGGGTGGGCCGCTGGCTCCTGGTAAGTCTAGGACGGTTCAGCTCACGGCGAAGGTTTTGCAGACTGCCGAGAAGATCGAGAATCTGGCTGAGATCAGCAAGGAGACCGCGGTCGATGAGGGCGGCCAACCAATTGAGGATGCTGACGGCAACCGGTTGACCGATGTTGACTCGACTCCAGATACCGATAAGGCCAATGACAAGCTGGTTGATGATCAGATTGATGATGATGGCACCGTCGATGAGGATGATCACGATGTTGCTTCGCTGAAGGCTGATGAAGCTTTGGTGCTGGACCTGGCGTTGCGCAAGACGCTGGCTCAGGGCCAGGATTCGATTGTTCGGGTTGGCGATAAGGTGACCTTCGACATTGAGGTGTTCAACCAGGGCAACACTCACGCTTCGGGCATCGAGGTAGTGGATTACCTGGCTGACGGTCAGGAGTTGGCTGATGCTAATTGGACCGCTGCCGCTGGTAATACGGCCACGATGAAGCTCGATGGCGTCACGCTGGCTCCGGGTGAGTCTCATAAGGTCCAGGTCACTGTCAAGATCACTTCTGTTGGTTCGCTGGAAAACTTGGCCGAGATCACCAAGGAGACCGCAGTCGATGAAAACGGTAAACCGGTGGTCGGCCCTGACAGCAAGCCGCTTACCGATATTGACTCGACTCCGGATACGGACAAGGGCAATGACAAGCTGGTTGATGATCAGATTGATGATGATGGCACCGTCGATGAGGATGATCACGATGTAGCCAAGCTGGAATCCTATGAGGCTTTGGCGCTTGACCTGGCGTTGCGCAAGACGCTGGCTGAGGGTCAGGCCGAGGTTGTTCGGGTTGGCGATAAGGTGACCTTCGACATTGAGGTGTTCAACCAGGGCAATACTTTTGCTACGGATATCGAGGTAGTGGATTACCTGCCGGCTGAGTTGGAGTTGGCTGATGCTAATTGGACCGCTGCCGCTGGTAATACGGCCACGATGAAGCTTGAGGGCGTCACGCTGGCTCCGGGCGAATCTAAGAAGGTTCAGCTCACGGCGAAGGTCTTGCAGACTGCCGAGAAGATCGAGAATCTGGCTGAGATCAGCAAGGAGACCGCTGTTGATGAAAACGGCGATCCGGCAAATGATGCTGACGGCAAGCCGCTGACCGATATCGACTCGACTCCGGATACCGATAAGGCCAACGACAAGCTGGTTGATGATCAGATTGACGATAATGGCACCGTCGATGAGGATGATCACGATGTTGCTTCGCTGAAGGCTGATGATGCTTTGGTGCTGGACCTGGCGTTGCGTAAGACGCTGGATCCCGCTTCGCCAAAGGTCGTCAAGATCGGGGACAAGGTCACGTTCCAGGTTGAGGTGTTCAACCAGGGCAACACTCACGCTTCGGGCATCGAGGTAGTGGATTACCTACCGACCGGCCTGGAGTTGGCTGATGCTAACTGGACCGCCACTGCTGGCCACACGGCCACGATTGTGCTGAAGGACGTCACGTTGGCTCCGGGTGAGTCCACTAAGGTCCCGATCACAGTCAAGGTTTTGGCGGCTGGAACGCTGGATAACTTTGCTGAGATCAGCAAGGAGACCGCGGTCGATGAGAAGGGCGAACCGGTGGTTGGCCCTGACGGTAAGCCGTTGACTGATGTTGATTCGACTCCGGATACGGACAAGGGCAACGATGTTCTCGAAGATGATGTGATCAACAAGACACCTGCTGATGGTGACGAAGACGATCATGACATCGCGAAGCTGGTTGTTTCGATTACCGTGACTCCGCGTCCGGCGCTACCTGAGACTGGTGCTGCCGGCACGGATGGTCTCGGTGGTGCTGGGCTGGCCGCCATTTCGCTGTTGCTGGTCTCGGCCGCTGCAGCTCGGCGTCGGTTTCACGTCTAACTGATGAAATAGCAGTCCAGCTGCTGAACAGAACTTGTGGGCACCGCGCCAAGCGCGGTGCCCACAAGCGTTTCCCGCAAAACCCAAGCTAGCCCACCCAAACTAGGCAACCAGCCAACGATTGGCCCGTGTAGGTTGAACCTGTGCATGATGTCGCGTCAGTTCAACTGCTGCTGCGCCGGTTCACGGCCGCAACCAACCTGAGCATCCCCGGACGCACCTTCGCGGTGCCGACCGAGCAAACCTTGCTGCGCGCCACCCTAAAAGCAATGGGAGCCCGCGTGGTTCCCGCAGAAACCGCGCCTGCGGCAGCCAGCGTCGTCGTCGCTGCCCAACCCGTTCC
>PDSD01000011.1 GCA_002748325.1 Arachnia propionica
GGGTTCACCTCGACGACGTGCTGATCGAGGTGGCCGCTGGAGGTGACGACGATCACCAGGATGCGCTGCGGGTTCAGCGATACCAGGTCGACGTGGCGGATCAGCGCCCGCTGCTCAACCGGGTACTGCACGATGGCGACCTGCTGGGTCAGCTGCGCGAGCAGCCGGACGGTGCGGGTAACCAGATCGTTCAGATCCACGGCCCCGGCCAGGAAGGTGTCGATGGCACGGCGTTCCGCGGTCGACAGCGGCTTGACCCGAGCCAGCCGGTCGACGAAGAACCGATAGCCCTTGTCGGTCGGGATGCGCCCGGCGCTGGTGTGCGGCTGGGCGATGTAGCCCTCCTCCTCCAAGACGGCCATGTCGTTGCGCACGGTCGCCGAAGAGACGTTGAAGTTGTGGCGCTCCACCAACGCCTTGGAACCCACCGGCTCCCGGCTGGCGACATGGTCAGTCACGATCGCCTTGAGTACGGCCAGTTTGCGTTCGTCGAGCATGTCACCTCCTGTTGGCACTCGTCGTTGTCGAGTGCCAGTCTATGCGCCGCTACACTCTATCGTCATGTCGGAGCATTTCGAATGGCTAACTGTTCGTGATCGGGTGCTTAGAACCCGTTGCGAACCACATGGCGTGACGGTGGGTCTCGTGGTCGGCGACGAGGGCGCTGCCCTGATCGATACCGGCTCGACGTCGCAGCAGGGCGCCGACCTGTTGGCCAGCGCCGCCGAGGCTGCTGGGGTGCCCGTTTCGCATGTCATCATCACCCACGGCCATCACGATCACTGGCTCGGCCTGGCCGGGATGACCGACGTGATTTCGGTCGGCCACGAGAACCTGCTCGATGCGGCCACCGCCACCGAGATTGCCGACGAGGTTGCCGCCGCCGGGCTGAGCGAAGCACCCCGGGTAGCCCAGACCTTTTCCCTGGCCAGCGTGATCGAGCTGGGCGGGGTTCGACTGGAGCTGATCCATCTGGGTGACGCCCACACCAGCTCCGACTGCTATGTCGTGGTGCCCGACCAGGGCGTCGTCTTTGCCGGTGACCTGCTAGAAACCTCCGGCGATCCGCAGTTCGGCCCAACCACGTCGGCTCGCAACTGGCCGACAGTGCTCGATGGCCTGATCGCGGTCTGCGACGACGAGACCGTCATCCTGCCTGGGCACGGCGAGCCAATGGATCGGTACGCCGCTATCCGCCAGCAGGCCGATCTCGCGATCATGTACGGCGCCGCCGAATCGCTGGTGCAACGTGGCATCGACTTGGCCGAGGCCGCCGACGCTACCGAGTGGCCGTTCGC
Source organism: Arachnia propionica (assembly GCA_002748325.1). GTDB lineage: Bacteria > Actinomycetota > Actinomycetes > Propionibacteriales > Propionibacteriaceae > Arachnia > Arachnia propionica_A. The sequence goes on from PDSD01000011.1 coordinate 1,299, forward strand.
GGCCGAAACAGTGGCAACCGCCCTACCTGGCATCTACGCCGACCTGGCCAGCCGGGGCGTCAAGAAACAGTTGCCGCTCAGCTGGGTCTAGCCAAGCCCAGGCCAGTGCTGCCAGGCCAGGTCGCAGTTGGCCTCGCTATCGGCGACGATCATCCCGGCTGGGTCGTTCGCCATCGCATACCGGCTGCCGTCGCGAAGTTTGGCGACGCCGCCCAACTCTTCCAGCATCAGGATGCCAGCGAGGTGATCCCAGGGATGCATCGTGGTGTAGAACATGAAATCAAGGTCTCCGGCCAGGATCGCCGGGTAGTCGAAGGCGACCGCAAAGTTGGAACCCACCACCGGGCTCAGCGCGCCGTCGGCGTCGAAGCCGTGCAGCCGCCGGTTCGAGGCGCCACCTAGTGGCGGCCGATCAATCGTGGGGCGAACGACGGGTTCATCGTTTCGTCGCACCCCAGCTCCGCGTTCGACCACGAAGGACTGCTGCCATTGCGGCTGCCAGATCCAGCCCCGGGTGGTGACCCCGTTTTTGGTTTCGGCGAGCATGACCCCATAGCGTGGGTCGCCGTTTACAAAGTTCCTGGTGCCGTCGATGGGGTCAATGATGAGGGCGTGTTCGGCGCCCGGCAGCCGACTAAGCACACCCGGATCGGTGTAGACGGTTTCCTCGCCGAACACCAGCGCCTGCGGAAACGCGGCCTGCAGCCTGGCAACCAGGTATTGCTCGGCCTCGCGGTCGGCGACGGTAACCAGATCGTGCGGCCCAGCCTTCGTCGTCACCTGGTCCTCGCGAAGGGCCCGAAACCTCGGGTTGATGACGACGTCGGCGGTTTCGCGCAGCAGCGCCAAGATCTCGTGGGTGTCCATGGCTCTACCCTAGTCGGCCAATGCTGGACTAGGCTCCATGGGCGTGGGCGACTCGCTGAACCGGCAGGTGATCCGGCTCGCGGTGCCCGCTTTCATCGCCTTGATAGCGCATCCGTTGCTGCTGCTCGCCGACACGGTGATTGTCGGCACCTTGGGAACCGTGCCGTTGGCCGGGCTGAGCATCGGCAGCGGAATCATGCTGACGGTATCCGGGCTGTCGATCTTCCTTGCCTACGGCTCGACCGCAGCTGTGGCCCGGCTGGTGGGCCAAGGCGACCCCCGCGACGCAGCGGCTAGCGGGGTGCAAAGCGTGTGGCTGGCACTGATCATCGGCAGCGTCTCCGGCGCACTGGTGTGGCTGACGGCACCGTGGCTGGCCATGGCTCTGGGCGCTGACGGGGCGGTGCTGACTCAGGCCGTGACGTATCTGCGCTGGTCCGCGCCAGCGTTGCCGGGCGCACTGGTGGTGTTGTCGGCCACCGGCGTGTTTCGGGGCTTCGCGGACGCCAAGACCCCGCTGTGGTTAACCGCTTCGGCCACGATTCTCAACATCGCTTTGAATGCCTGGCTGGTGCTGGGGCTGGGCTTCGATATTTCCGGGGCTGCCATTGCGACAGCGATCACGGAGCTGGTGATCGGGCTGTGGGCGGCCGGACTGGTGGCCAGGCTGGCCCGCCGCGAGGGGGCACCGGTGCGGCCGTCGTGGCGGCTGATCGCGGCGAACCTCGGCGTCGGCGTCCCGCTGCTGGTGCGCACCATCGGGTTGCGGATCGCGTTGCTGCTCACCACCTATGCCGCGGCCAGCCAGGGTGCGGCGGCGTTGGCCGGGCACCACATCGTGATGAATCTGTGGTCGCTGCTTGCCAACGCGCTAGATGCCCTGGCGATCGCCGCCCAGACGATCATCGGCACCGCCTTGGGGGCCGGTTCGATCCCGCAGGTGCGCAGCGCCACCCGCCGCATGACGCGCTGGTCGATCCTGACCGGGATCGCCCTTGGCGCAGCGATTGCCGGGACGGCCCCGTGGCTCGCGGCCTGGCTGGGCACCGACGCGACGGTCACCGGCCTGACCCTTACCGCGCTGCTGATCGCGGCCGCAGCGCAACCGCTAAGCGGGTACGT
>PDSD01000061.1 GCA_002748325.1 Arachnia propionica
GTCGAGCTTGTACGACGAGTAGGTGCCGTCGTCGTTGGCCACGTCGATGATGTCGGCCGAGACCGACTCCACCACGCCGGGGCTGCGGGCCAGCGTGACGTCGCCGACGTCAACGGCGGCCCGGTACTCCATGCCGGTGCCCACATAGGGTGCCTCGTTGCGCAGCAGCGGCACCGCCTGCCGCTGCATGTTCGCCCCCATCAGGGCACGCGAGGCGTCGTCGTGCTCAAGGAACGGGATCAACGCGGTGGCAACCGAAACCATCTGCCGAGGCGAGACGTCCATGTAGTCGACGTCTTCGCGCGGCACCGTGTCGACGTCGCCGTGCTTGATGCGCACCAGGACGCGATCTTCGGCCAGCTTGCCGTCCTTACCGATGACGGCGTTGGCCTGCGCGATCGAGTAGCGATCCTCCTCGTCGGCGGTCAGGTAGTCGACCTCGTCGGTCACCTTGCCCTTGATCACCTTGCGGTACGGGGTCTCGATGAAGCCGAAGGCGTTGACCCGCGCGAACGAAGCCAACGAGCCGATCAGGCCGATGTTGGGGCCTTCCGGGGTCTCGATGGGGCACATGCGGCCGTAGTGGGACGGGTGAACGTCTCGCACTTCCATGCCGGCCCGATCCCGGGAGAGACCGCCGGGGCCGAGCGCCGACAGGCGGCGCTTGTGGGTCAGCCCGGCCAGCGGGTTGTTCTGATCCATGAACTGGCTCAACTGGGAGGTACCGAAGAACTCCTTGAGCGCTGCGGTTACCGGCCGGATGTTGATCAGGGTCTGCGGGGTGATGGCCTCGATGTCCTGGGTGGTCATGCGATCGCGAACGACGCGCTCCATGCGGCCCAGGCCGGTGCGAAGCTGGTTTTGGATCAGCTCGCCGACCGTGCGCAGCCGCCGGTTGCCGAAGTGATCAATGTCGTCGGGCTCGACCGGGATGCCGTCCAGTTCTTCCCTGCCCTCGTGCAGCGCCACCACGTAGCGGATGGCGGCCACGATGTCTTCCAGGGTCAAGACCTGGGTATCGAAGGGCAGCTCAAGGCCGAGCTTCTTGTTGATCTTGTAGCGCCCCACCTTGGCCAGGTCGTAGCGCTTGGGGTTGAAGTAGTAATTCTCCAGCAACGCCTGGGCGGCATCGCGGGCGGGCGGCTCGCCCGGGCGCAGCTTGCGGTACATGTCCAGCAGCGCCTCGTCCTGGGTGTGGACACCGTCCTTTTCCAGGGTGGCGCGCATCGACGGGAAGTCGCCGAACTCTTCGAGGATCTTTTCCTCGCTCCAGCCCAGCGCCTTCAAAAAGACCGTGACGCTTTGCTTGCGCTTGCGGTCCAGCCGCACGAAAACCATGTCGCGCTTATCGACCTCGAACTCCAGCCAGGCACCACGCGACGGGATGACCTTGCAGGAAAAGATGTCCTTATCGGAGGTCTTGTCGGGCGCGATCTCGAAGTAGACGCCGGGTGAACGCACCAACTGCGAGACGACGACTCGCTCGGTGCCGTTCACGATGAACGTACCGCGGTCGGTCATCAGCGGGAAGTCACCGATGAACACCGTCTGGCTCTTGATCTCGCCAGTCTCGTTGTTGACGAACTCGGCAGTCACGAACAGCGGCGCGGCATAGACCGCGTCGCGGTCCTTGCACTCCTCGATGGAGTACTTAGGCTCCTCGAAGCGATGATCCCGAAACGACAACGACATGGTTTCGTTGAAGTCTTCGATCGGGGAAATTTCAGAAAAAATCTCTTCTAGCCCCGACCTAGTGTTCACATCAGTGCGGCCAGCGGCTAGCCTGGCTTCGACATCCTGTCGCCACTCGTCGTTTCCGATGAGCCAGTTATAGGAGTCGATCTGAAGATCGAGTAGGTTAGGGACCTCAAGCGGCTCGCGGATCTTCGCAAAGGAGATCCGGCCGTTAGGAGAGACGACATTAGTGTTGGTCAACGCGGAGCGCGATGCGGCCAAGGCTCGGTCCTTCCAGGAACGCATGAAGCTGTCGGCCTGCACAGCAAAGGAACCGGGTCAAGTGACACGGGACAATCGCAAAGCAGGGCAAAGCAACACTATACGCCAAAACAAGACGCCTGCCAAATCAACTGATCGGCCAGACAGCCACCCGGCGCACTGGGTTGCGACGTGCGGTTTTACCCCAAAACAACAGTGGCCCGCCCCCAACGGGACGGGCCACTGAAATCAGTTAGCTAAGAAACTAGCTCACTTGAGTTCGACGGTGCCGCCGGCAGCTTCCAGGGCCTCCTGGGCCTTGGCAGCGGTTTCCTTATCAACCTGCTCCAGCACCGGCTTCGGGGCGCCTTCGACGAGATCCTTGGCGTCCTTCAGACCCAGCGAGGTCAGGGCGCGCACCTCCTTGATGACGGCGATCTTCTTCGCGCCACCCGAGGTCAAGATGACATCGACCTTGTCGCTGCCTTCCTCAGCAGCGCCGGCGTCGCCACCATCGGCGGCGGGCGCGCCAGCGGCGGCCACGGCCACCGGGGCGGCGGCGGTCACACCGAAGGTGTCTTCGAACAGCTTGACGAACTCAGACAGTTCGATCAGGGACATTTCCTTGAAGGCTTCCAGCAGCTCTTCGTGGGTTAGCTTTGCCATGAGGCATTCCTTTCTAGGTATCCGCAGCGGGGGCTGCTTAGTTATTCAGCAGCCTCGGCTGCGGGTGCCGCCTCAGCGGCGGGGGTTTCGTCCGTGGTCGACGCGGAGCCCGCGCCACCGATCAGGGAGGGGTTGGCCTCAGCTGCACTTTGCAGGGCGCCCATCGCGCGGGCGGCCTGGGACAGCGGAGCAGCCAACATGTATGCGGCCTTGGCGAGATTCGCCTGCAGCGCGCCTGCCATCTTGGACAGCAGCACCTCGCGCGATTCGAGATCGGCGAGCTTGAGGACGGCCTTCGAGTCAAGAATCTTGCCCTCGAGGACGCCTCCCTTGATAACCAGGGACGGATGGTCCTTTGCGAAGTTACGCAGACCCTTTGTCACCGCAGCGATGTCGCCGCTAATGAACGCGATGGCGGTGGGGCCGGTCAGGGACTCGGTGAGCCCTGCCAAACCGGCTTCGGTGGCCGCAATCGAGGTAAGCGTGTTCTTCGCAACGGCGTAGGTGGCATCGCTGCCCAGTGAACGTCGCAGATCCTTCAGATCCGCCACGCTGAGCCCGCGGTACTCGGTCAGCACCACTGCCGAGGAAGTGACGAACTTGTCCTTCAGCCATGGGGTCTCCTTTCCGTTGCATCCCGGCTGCCTAGCGACAGCCGTGCCGAGGGCCCCAAGAATGAGAAAAACCCCGACGCCGGTGGCGCGGGGCGGGCATGCAAGCTGCATGTTCGTCTGCGGTCACCTGCGCTGGCGCTCTTGCGAGCATTAAGATTTCACCTGCGGTCTTCGGCCCGGCTAACTATAGTCCACCCAGGCGTGGTGACCAAACCCGCAGCGTCAGGCAGTTACACCGCCAGGTCGGTGAGCACGGCCGCCACGGCGCTCACCAGGTCTGCGATGGTCAGCGGTTCGGCGTCCGTAGCGCCGGGCTGGCAATCGGCGGCATCGGTTTCGGCTCCCACCGTGGCCGCGCCCTGACTGCGTAGCGCGGGCACGTGAATGAAAACCGCGGGGCAGGTGAGGTCCCGCAGCGCGGCCCGGTAGACGGCGT
>PDSD01000062.1 GCA_002748325.1 Arachnia propionica
GGCCGACTATGATGGCTTGCGTGCTTCGCGTCCTGATTATTGCTGCCATCGTCATGCTTTCGGTGTATGCCGTGGTCGAGGTGGCCCAGTCCCGGAAGCTGCGCGTGCGCAATCTGCCGCATTGGCTGTGGGCAGTTGTGGTGATCTGCGCCCCCGTGATCGGCCCGGTGCTGTGGTTCGGTTGGGGGCGGCCGGTGGCGAACCGGCCGAAGCGACGCAACATTGGACCGGACGACGACGAAGATTTCCTGCGCGGCCTACGGTGAGAAACGAGCAATCATGAGTGAGCCAGTCTGGCAGAACCTACGCTCCGCCGCCCGGCAGGAGGCGGAGGCTGAGCCGCTGCTGGCTGCCTTCCTGCATGAGTCGGTGCTGCGGCACGAGAGCCTGGGCGATGCGTTGGCGACACTGTTGGCGGGAAAGCTGGCCACCGACACGCTGCCCGCGATGACGCTGCGCGATCTGCTGCTGGCGGCGTTGACCACCGAGAACGTCACGGGGCAGCTCGAATGCGACCTGCAGGCCGTAGTCGATCGCGACCCGGCGACACTCAACTGCCTGCAGCCGCTGCTGTACTACAAGGGCTATCACGCGCTGGGGGCGTATCGGGCCGCCCACTATTTCTGGAATCAGGGGCGTCGCCAGCTGCCATTGCTGCTGCAAAGCCGCAGCTCGGAGGTTTTTGGCGTCGACATTCATCCGGCGGCCCGGATCGGCTGCGGCATGATGATCGACCACGCCACCAGCGTGGTGATCGGCGAGACCGCCGTCGTCGGCGACGACGTTTCACTGCTGCACGAGGTCACCCTGGGTGGCACCGGCAAACAGACCGGCGACCGCCACCCAAAGGTGGAGCGCGGTGTGCTGATCGGTGCCGGGGCGAAGGTGTTGGGCAACATTCGCATCGGCGAGGCCAGCCAGATCGGGGCTGGCAGCGTGGTGTTGCAAGACGTGCCGCCGCACACGACGGTGGCCGGGGTGCCCGCCCGGCCGTTGGCTGCGACCGCCAGCGAGTTGCCGTCGCTGGATATGGATCAGGACTTCACGCGGAGCCTGAACAACCCGACTGAGTGATGCCGCCCAGCCGGGCTGAGTGATTGGCTGCGGCGACGGGCTACCGGCCGGGTTTTCGCGCTAGCCTCAAGCCATGAACGCACCCCATAAAGCAGTCATTTTGGCCCGTGGCTTGGGCTCCAGGATGCGAAAAGAAGCCGAAGGTGTTTCGCTGAGCGCGGATCAGGCTGCCGCCGCCGAGCAGGGCGTCAAGGCAATGATCAGCGTTGGTCGGCCGTTTTTGGATCACGTCATCTCGGCGCTGGCCGACGCCGGCTTCACCGATATTTGCCTGGTTATTGGCCCCGAGCACGACATGATCCGCGACTACTACAACTCGGTGCCCAAGCAGCGCGTGACGATCAGCTTCGCCGTGCAGGAGGAGCCACTGGGCACGGCTAACGCCGTCTTGGCCGCCGAAGAGTTCGCGGGAGCCGACCGGGTGTTGGTCATCAACTCGGACAACTACTACCCCGCCGAGGCGCTGCGGCTGTTGCACGATGTTCCCGGTTCCGCGCTTGTCGGTTTCGACCGGCAGGCGATGCTGGCACAGTCGAACATCCCGGCCGACCGGATCCGCGCCTTCGCGTTGGCGACCGCCGACGAGCAGGGCAACCTGGCCGAGCTGGTCGAAAAGCCGGACGCCGACACCATCGCCCGGTTGGGCGGCAACGCGGTGGTCAGCATGAACTGTTGGCTGTGCTCCCCCGCGATCTTCGCAGCCGCCAAGTCGATTGCGCCGTCGGCGCGCGGCGAATACGAGATCACCGATGCGGTGCGGGCCGCGATTGATGCGGGCGATCCGTACCGGGTGGTGCATGCAAAAGTAGGCGTGCTTGACATGTCCAACCGCGGCGACATCGCGTCGGTCAGCGAGGCGCTTGGTGACGCCGAGGCACGCCTGTGACCGCTTGGTTCGTCCCCGGCCGCCTAGAGGTGTTGGGCAAACACACCGACTATGCCGGCGGCAATTCGTTGCTGGCCGCCGTGGACCGCGGCATCACCGTCCGGCTGGCCGAGGCCGAGGCGGGCATCACGGCCAGCACCAGCCTGGCGGCGGGCGAGGTTAGTTTCGTCGCGGACCAGCGCCCGGATCTGCCCGAGGGCCACTGGGCCTGGTATGTGCAGGCCGTCATCGACCGGTTGACGTTGAACTTCGGCCAGCTGCGGCCAGTCCACCTCAGCTTCGATACCGATCTGCCGCCGGCCAGTGGCATGAGTTCGTCGTCGGCGCTGGTGGTAGCCGCCGCGCTGGCCCTGATTGATCACAACGGGCTACGGGAACGCCCCGAGTGGCGCGACAACATCGACTCCCAGCTGGCCTTGGCCGAGTACCTGGCCTGCATCGAGAACGGCATGACTTTCAAAGCCCTGGCCGGACAGCGCGGCGTCGGCACGTTCGGCGGCTCGGAGGATCACACCGGCATGCTGTGCTGCCACGCCGATCAGCTGACCCGGTTTAGTTTCCTGCCGGTGACCGAGCACGAGTCGGTGCAGCTGCCCGCAGAGTTGAGCTTCGCGGTGACGGTCTCCGGCGTGCTGGCCGAAAAAACCGGAGCTGCCCGCGACAGCTACAACCAGGCTTCGCTGCAAGCCCGCGAGATCGTGTCGCGCTGGAACGAGGCCACCGGCAGTTGCCATAACTCGATCGCGCAAGCCCTGGCGAGCAGCGAGGACGCGGCCGAGGGGATGCGGGCGGTCGTGGCGCATTCGCCGCAACTATCACGGCGGCTGGAAGCGTTCCTCACCGAATCCGAGGTGCTGATTCCGGCGGCGCTGGCCGCGCTGACTTCCGGCGATGTCGCGGCGTTGGGTGAGATCGGCAAGGGGCGCTTGCCGCAGCCAGCTTTGGCGCGGGCTTCGGCGGCTCGGTGTGGGCGTTGGTTGCTACCGATGGCGCGGCAGACTTCGCGGCCGACTGGCTGGCCGGGTATCGCCGCGAGTTCGATCAGCCGAAAGCCACCACCCTCGTGCTTCGTCCCGGCTCTCCGGCGCGGCGACTGTAGGCACTAGCCGCGCAGCGGATTTGATGCGAGACTGGCTTGGTGTCTACCTCTGAATCGCCGTCTCGGGCGCGTCGCAACCGAGTTCGGCTGAGTTCCGCCGAGCGCCGCGAGCAACTGCTTGGGGTGGCTCGGGAATTGTTCGCCCAACGCGGCTTCGAGGGCACCTCGGTAGAAGAGATCGCCGCCCATGCCGGGGTCAGCAAGCCGGTGGTCTACGAGCATTTCGGCGGCAAAGAGGGTGCCTACGCGGTGGTGGTGGACCGCGAGGCGCGCCGACTGTATGAGTCGATCCGCTCGGCCCTCACCACCCCGGAAGCTCGCTCGCGGGAACTGCTGGAGCGGGGCGCCATGGCGCTGCTGGACTACATCGACCAGTGCCCCGACGGTTTCCGCATCCTGTCACGGGACTCATCCTCCGGGCAGGCGAAGGGCTCGTTCGCCTCGATTCTGAGCGACATCGCGGCGCAGGTGGAAGACATCCTTGCCGAAAAGTTCGCTGACCTGGGCAGGGAGCCGCAACTTGCTGGCTTGTATTCCCAGGCGCTGGTGGGGCTGGTCGCGATGACCGGCCAGGCCTGGCTGGATAACGACCGCGAGCCCGACCGGCTGACCGTCTGCCGTCACCTGCTCAACCTGGCCTGGAACGGCATGTCCAACCTGGATGCCGACCCGAAGCTGCTCCTCGTCGAGGGCAGCTAGCTGGGATCGTTGCTGCCACCGCCCCGGCGAACAGCACTATTTCGGCGGGAACAGCCCTACCGCCACCAGCTGACCCAAAGCCGTGGCGCAGCCGCCCCAATCGGCGTTAAGCGATCACTTCCGCGCCGCGGGCCGGGCCTTGTGCGATCCGCACAGTTCGCACGCTGGAGAAGATAGCCAGACGCTCGGCGATTCGGTTGGCCTGCTTCCCGTCTGCGGCGAGGAAAGCACAGGTGGGGCCCGAGCCGCTGACGATGCTGCCCAGGGCCCCGGCCTCGCGGCCGATGCGCAGGATGTGTTTCAATCTCGGCTGCAGCGACACCGCCGGGGCGGCCAAATCGTTGACCAGCGCCCGCCCGACTCCGGCCACGTCGCCCGCTTGCAGGGCCTGCGGCAGGTCGTCGCCGATCGTGGTGTGGGTGGGCAGCGCTAGCCGGTCGAACTCTTGGAACACCGCCGGGGTAGACAGGCCGTGGTGTGACAGGGCCAGCACCCAGACGTAGTTGCCGGTGACTTCTAGGGGCTCGATCACGTCGCCGCGACGGCTGCCGAGCGCGGTGCCGCCGAACAGCAGGAACGGCACGTCGGCCCCCAGCTGGGCGGCCAGCGGAACCAGGTCGTCGCGGCTTGCCCCGAGCTGCCACAGCTCGTTGCAGGCAACCAAGGTGGCGGCGGCATCGGCCGAGCCACCGGCCATTCCCCCGGCGACCGGGATGCGTTTGCGGATCAGCAGCTCCGCGCCCGCGTCGGCCACAGCAAAGTGCTGAGCCAGCAGCTTGGCGGCCCGCATCGCCAGGTTGGTGTCGTCGGTGGGCAGGAAAGCCGATCCCTCACCTTGGAACGCCAGGCGGTACTCCCCCGGTGCGGCCGGACGGGCGTGGACATCGTCAAAGAGCTCGATTGCCTGAAAGATCGTGTGCAACTCGTGGTAGCCGTCGGCAAAGGTGCGGCCCACCCGCAACGCCAGATTCACCTTAGCTGGGACTCGGACGTGCACCCCGTTCACAGCTACGAATCTATCGTCCTCGCCGGGATTTCTTGGGAGCCCGCCCGGCGGGTACCTCAGTTGGCCGACCGCTCAGCGGTAGTCCGGGGCGATACCGGGCCAGGGCTGGGCCTGCTCTAGTTGCTCGGCCAGGGCAAGCAGCAGGCCTTCGTGGCCGAATCCGGCGAGCAGTTGCCCGCCAATCGGCCAACCCTCGGCCGACAGGCCGATCGGCACCGACAGCGCCGGATGGCCGGTGACGTTGGCGATGGCTACGTTGCCGACGATGGGGGGTCGAGCCGGTCGGGGTGCTCCACCAGCCCGGCCTCGTGTCGCATCCCGGAATAGAACAGTGGCAAAAACGCCGCCGTCGGCATCGGCCACTTCGGCTCGATCCGGCCCACCTCGTGACCCAGCTCGGCCAAAACCTGGGCGGTCTTGGCGGTGGCCTCGGCCACCTGGGGATCGACCTGGCGGCCAGGCAATATCGTCTTGGTGGTCCAGCCGATCCGCAGCGGCCGAGCCGGGGCCGTTGCCTGTTCCACGAATGGCACCTCGGGGGCTTCGGCCCGCCAGCGGTCGGTGGACACATTGCCGGAGATAACGTCGAGCACAAGCGCCTGGTCGGCGACGGTGCGGGTCAGGGCCCCGAAGGTGACCATGCCGTGCCAGTGCTCGGGTAGCGGGGCGCTGGAGATGCGGCCCCGTTCCGGTTTGAGCCCGACCAGGCCGCAGCAGGACGCCGGGATCCGAATCGAGCCACCGCCGTCGGCGCCGATCCCGACCGGCACCAGCCCGGCCGCCACCGCGGCAGCCGAGCCGCAGGATGAGCCGCCCGCCGACCGATCGAAATCCCAGGGGTTGTGCGTGCGGCCGTAGCGGGCGCTGTCGGACTGCGGGAACTGGCCGAACTCCGGCATCGCCGTTTTGCCCACGATCACTGCCCCGGCGGCCCGCAGCCGACGGATCACTTCCGAGTCCTCGGTGACCGGCGTCGAATTGCCGTAGCCGCCCAACGTGGTGACCTCGCCGGTGACGTCGCATTCCTCCTTGACCGCGACCGGTACCCCAGCCAACGGTCCGTCACATCCGGGGCCACCGGCGTCCAGCTCGTCGGCCTCGGCTAGCGCCCGCTCGGTGCGCACGACCGTGAATGCGCCCAGCTCCGGCTCGTGCGCCGCGATCCTGGCCAGCGACTGCGCCACCATGGCCCGGGCGCTGACGCGGCCCGCGCGCACCTCGGCGGCAATTTGCTGGGCGGTCGGCAGCGGCTCCGGCGTCGAATCAATTGCTGCGCGTTTCGGTTCGGTCATCGTGCTGCTCCTCTGCGAGCTGGTGGTAGCAACCACCCTACTCACGCTCGCCCGGCGGCGCGGCCTAGCTGCTAGCCCAGGCCTCGGCGATGGCGGCAAAGTCGGTGACCTGCAGCCGCTCGCCGCGGCTGGTCGGGTCGATGCCAGCGGCCTGGATTATTTCGGCGCTGCTCGGGCCTAGCACTGGGGCCAGCGCGGCCCGCAGCATCTTGCGGCGCTGGGCGAACGCGGCATCGACGAGCCGGAACACCTGCTGCCGGGAGGCGGTGGTTGCTGGCGGTTCGCGGCGAGTCAGCCGCACCAACCCGGAATCGACGTTAGGCACCGGCCAGAACACGGCAGGCGAGACCGTGCCTACCTGGGTGGCCTCGGCATACCAGGCGAGCTTGACGCTGGGCGCACCGTAGACGCGCGAGCCCGGCCCGGCGGCCAGCCGCTGCGCCACCTCCAGTTGCACCAGCACCAGGCCGCCGCGCAGCGTCTCGAACCGCTCCAACAAGTGCAGAACCACCGGGACCGACACGTTGTAGGGCAGGTTCGCCACCAGCAGCGCCGGCGGCTGCCCCGGCAGCGAGGTCACCGCCAAGGCGTCCTCCTCGATGATCGTGAGCCGCTGCCTGGCGGCTGCCCCAAGCCGATCCGCGACCGTTTCGCCCAGCCGACCGGCCAGGCGGGGATCGATCTCGATAGCGGTCACGCTAGCGCCGGTCTGCAGCAGGCCAAGGGTCAGTGAACCCAGCCCCGGCCCCACCTCAACGACGGTGTCGCCCGCATGCACGTCGGCCAGCGACACGATCCGCTCGATCGTGTTCGGGTCGATGACGAAGTTCTGGCCGCGCTGCTTGCTTGGTCGCAGCCCCAGCTCGGCGGCCAACTGGCGCACCTGCTGCGCTCCCAGCAGCCCAGCCTCAGCCATGCGTCGCCCACGAACCGGCATAGGCCTGATCGGTGTTGGCCGTGACCTGATCACAGAACTCGACCAGGTCAACGCCCAGCAGGTCTGCGAGGAAGCGGGTGGTGTGCGGCACCAGGTAGGGCGCGTTCGCCTTGCCGCGCTCGGGCGCGGGCGTCAGGTAGGGAGCGTCGGTTTCGACCAGGATTCGTTCCAGCGGGGTCGCCTGGGCGGCCTCGCGGAGCGAACCGGCGTTGCCGAAGGTGACCACCCCTGGGTAGGACAGCCAGTAGCCGCGCGAGCTGCACTCGCGGGCAAAGTCGGCGTCGCCGGAAAAGCAGTGCATGACCACCCGCTGCGGCGCCCCCTGCTCGTCGAGCACCCGCAGCACGTCGGCGTGGGCGTCGCGGTCGTGAATCACCAGGGTGCGGTCGTGGCGCTTGGCCCACTCGATGTGCGCGGCGAACGAGATCGCCTGCGCGGCCTGGGCGTCGGCGTCGCGGGTGCGGTAGTAGTCCAGGCCGGTCTCCCCCACGGCCCGCACCTGCGGGTGCGGCACCAGCTCGGCTAGCTGCGCCAGGTGCTCGTCCAGTTCGCCCGCTTGCGCCAGGCGGCCAGCGTCGTTGGGGTGGATGGCGACCGCGGCCACGACGCTCGGGTAGCGTTCGGCCAGCTCGATGGCCGCCCGGGAGGAGGCCACGTCGGTTCCCACCTCTACGACCCGGGTGACGCCCACGGCCGCAGCCAACTCCAACGAATCGGCCACCGGCAGCCCGGAATAGCGTTCGGTAGAGGCGAGGTGGGTGTGGTTGTCGACCACCGGCCTGGGCAGCGGCTCGGGCAGCTTCGGCAACTGCAACTGCGACAACACGTTCATGGTCGATCCTTCCTGTCAGCCAAGGCCGCCTCGTAGAGGGCCCGGCGGGCCACGCCGGTGATCTCGGCCACCTCACTCACCGCCGACGATAGCCGGATGCCAGCCGCGATGCGACGCCCGGCCGATCGGCGCCGAACGCGGCTGCGGCGTCGGTCAGGAAGGCGGCGAGCCGATGCGGGGCCTCGAAGAACACCATGGTGCGCGGTTCGGTTGCTAGCTCGGCCAGCCGGGCCTGCCGCTGGCCGGACTTGCTGGGCAGGAATCCCTCGAAGCAGAAGCGGTCGCTGGCCAGCCCGGAGACGGCCAGCGCCGTCGTCACCGCGGACGGGCCGGGCACCGCGGTCACCGGCAGCCCCGCCTCGACGCAGGCCACCACCACCCGGTAGCCAGGGTCACTCACAGTCGGCATCCCCGCGTCACTCAACACCAGGACGCGCTTGCCGTCTCGTACCAGCGAGACCAGCTCGGCGGCCCGCCGGGCCTCGTTGCCGTCGAAGTAGGACACCACCTTGGCGGTCACGTTCGCGCCGATGCGGCGCGCCAACGCGGCGAACACCCGGGTGTCCTCGGCGGC